>CAYVXN010000100.1:0-2702 GCA_964455135.1 uncultured Mycoplasma sp. | reverse complement strand
AGGAATTATTATTAGTATTAGAAAAAGAAATAATCTGTATGAATACAGATTTGAATCAGGAAAGGTAAATGGTAAAAGAAAACAAATATCAAAGTCAGGGTTTAAAACAAAAAAAGATGCATATATAGCTGGACAAAGGGCTTATGATGAATTTATTAATGGAGGTGTTACAGAGTGTAGTATGTTATATTCTGATTATTTAGAATATTGGATGAAAGAAAATTGATAAAATAAAAGAAAAAAAACAAAGGCTTAGCTAACAATTAAATAATTTATTATCAGAAGAAATTGATTTGGAGTCACAAGATATTCAAAATTTTGATATTAATAGTAATTTAGATGATTTAACTTGGGACGATGAGTTTCCACCTTTAGAAGATATACATAATAGGAGCAAGTATAATTAAATTTGATTACTAATTTAGTGCATAATTGCACTTTTTTGTAATACGTCATTATTTTTTTGATAAAATAAGCAAATGTACAAAAATGTCGAAAAATAATATTTTGTACATTTTACTAAACAAAATTGACAAACGTATAATTTAATTGTATAATTGTATCAGAGAGGGTGATACTATGATTATTCGAGAAAAATATTTATCTAAAATAAGACCATTTTATGATGTTGATATTATAAAAGTAATTACTGGTATAAGAAGATGTGGAAAATCTATAATTTTAATGCAAATAATGGATGAATTAAAAAATAAAGGTATAGATGAAGAACAAATAATTTATTTTAATTTTGAATTTGAAGATTATTATTTTATAAAAAACGATTTAGATTTACATAATTATATAAAAGACAAAATAGTAAATGATAAAAAGTGCTATTTATTCTTTGATGAAATTCAAAATGTAGAAAATTGGGAAAAAGCAGTTAACTCATTTAAAGCGAAGTATAAAGATAATGTTTCTATTTTTATCACAGGTTCAAATAGTGATTTATTATCTGGTGAACTTGCTACTCATTTAGCAGGTAGATATGTATCATTTAAAGTATATCCATTTACATTTAAAGAAGTATGCGAATTAAAGAATATTAATGGTAAAAATAAATATGAACTAGAAAATGATTTTAATGAATATATAAAATGGGGTGGATTACCTCAAAGATTTATAATGACAGATGAAAATCAAATTAAAACATATTTATCAGATATATATAACTCAATCATAGTAAAAGACATAATAACCAGATTTAATATAAAAGATATAGATTTATTTAATAGAATAGTCGAATATATTGTTACTACACCATCACAAACTTTTTCAGCAGAAAGTCTAGCAAATTATTTTTTAAATAATGATGGAAGAGAAGTTTCTAAAATTACTTTATATAATTATCTAGAATATATGACAAAAGCAATGCTTATTAGTAAAGCAGATAGATATGATGTTAGGGGAAAAAGAATACTAAATGGTAAATATAAATACTATTTAACTGATTTAGGTATTGGTAGTGTAATGAATACTACAAAAAGACATCAAATGGGTGCTTATCTAGAAAATATAGTATATAATGAATTACTATCTAGAGGATTTGATGTTAAAGTTGGTAATTTAGAAAATGGAGAAATCGATTTTATTGCAACAAGATATGAAGAAAAAATCTATATTCAAGTAGCATTTGTACTTGCTGATGAATCTGTTATAAATAGAGAATTTGGTGCCTTTGATAATGTAAAAGATCATTATCCAAAATATGTAATATCAACAGATAAATTTGATATGTCACAAAATGGTATAATTCATAAAAATATTATTGATTTTTTATTAGAAGAAGAATCATAGCATATTGATATATTAAATAAAAAAAGTATAATAAATATGTAAGCGAAAATGTAAAGTATAAGATGACCTTGTCCATATTTTGTCTACGTAAATTAAATATTATATGTATTTTTAGTACTTTTAATACGATAAATATTAATTACTAAATGTCCCAATCCCTTTAAAATAAGGAAATACTATATGTACTAATAATACTATAAATATGCCCTTAGGATTTTTATGTGGCTCAGGGAAAAATATAAACAATTTTGTGGAAAATAATCTCGTTAACCCTTGAAATATAAGGGGGGGTGCGATTTTTTCTTTTTTTAGAAAATTAAAGTATGACTTTAGATTTGTTGAAAATGTTATTTTACTTTTTATTTTGATTATATTCAATTATGAGAAGTTTTCTCTTGTTTAAAAAATTATTTTCAATATATAATAAATATTGTATAATGTATTTAGATAGGGTACTTTTATTTTTAGTTTAATTTGAAAGGAGTTTATTATGATACTTAGAGCTTTTTGTGAAACAAGCAATGTTCTTCAAATATTTTATTTTATAAATATGATAGTAAAGATACTTTGTTATGTAGTTCCTGCGATACTTATATTAATGCTTACTATTGATATATTTAAAATGGTAATGAGCGGGGAAGATAATGTTATAAAAAATAATATGAAGATGATCGTAAAAAGAACAATATTTGCAGTAGCAATCTTCTTTGTACCAATGATTGTAAATATATCATTTGGGCTTCTTGGAAATATGAATGTAAGTGCTGCTAAGTGTTATAACAATGCAAATCTATCAACAATACAGTCATTAAAAGAGAAAGAAGCTAAAGAGTATGAAGAGTATAAAGCAAAGAAAAAGGAAGAAACTAAGAAAAAAATAGAGCAAGAACGACAAGAACAGCAAG
>CAYVXN010000099.1:0-2869 GCA_964455135.1 uncultured Mycoplasma sp. | reverse complement strand
CTTTTAGATGAACCATTTTCTGCACTTGACTATCAAACTAGACTTTCCCTATCGGATGACCTTAAAAAAATAATTGATAGTGAAGAAAAAACAGTGATTATGGTAACACATGACATAGCCGAAGCTATTAGCATGTCTGATAAAGTAATAATAATATCAAATAGACCTGGAACAATAAAAAAAGAAATAAAAATAAACTTAGAAAATAAAAGTATCCCAACAGAAAACAGAAAAGACAAAAACTTCGTAAAGTACTATGATATAATTTGGAAAGAACTTGATCATCATGTCTAATGAACATAAATTATATTTAAAAAAGTTAAAAAAGCAAAAGCACGTAGTACTTTTTTTTAAGATATTTATAATCTTTCTTTTTCTAGGTTTATGGGAAGTTTGTGCAAGAGTTGGAATTTTAAATTCATTTCTTACATCTTATCCTTCCAAAATATTTATCACTATATCCGATTTATTTAAAGAAAATAATTTACTTAGTCATATTTGGGTAACTCTCTATGAAACAGTTATAAGTTTTTCACTTGCAAGCATAATTGGTATAGCAGTATCAAGCATTCTATGGAGTAGTAAAACTATAGCTAAAATTCTAGATCCTTACTTAACTGTACTTAACTCACTTCCAAAAATTTCACTAGGACCACTTATAATAATTTGGGTTGGAGCAAATGTTAAATCAATCATATTTATGGCTCTTCTAATTGCAGTATTTACCACTATTATTAATATGTACAATTCATTTATTAATACAGATCCATCAAAAATAACCCTAATGAAATCATTCGGAGCATCAAAAATAACAATATTTACAAAGCTCATTTTTAGAGGTAACATTCCAAGCTTAGTAAACACTCTTAAAATAAATATTAGTCTATCACTAATCGGAGTAATAATGGGAGAACTTTTAGTATCAAAACAAGGTTTAGGGTATCTAATAACATATGGATCCCAAGTATTTAATTTAAATCTTGTTATTACGTCTATCTTTATATTAGCAATTATGTCATATTTACTTTATATTTTAATCGATCTACTTGAAAAAAAGATAAAATAATTTATAAAAACAAAAAAGAATATAATAAACAAAAACACTTTATATTCTTTTTTGTTCTTATAGACAATCATTATATTAATAAAAAACATTTTTTCATATTATATAAAGAAAGGAGGAAATAATGAGAGAAAATAATAATAGTTGTGGAAAAAGACCATTTCCACCAAGAAATATAAACTTTGTCGGAGTAATAGGACCTACTGGACCTACTGGACCCGCAGGAGGAGAAACTGGACCTACTGGACCTACTGGACCTATTGGACCTACTGGACCTACTGGACCTATTGGACCTATTGGACCTACTGGACCTACTGGACCTATTGGACCTACTGGACCAACTGGACCGACTGGACCTACTGGACCTACTGGACCAATCGGCCCAACTGGAGAAACACCAGATCTAACAATAGGAACAATAACAACTGGAGCACCAGGTACAGAAGCAAGTGCAACAATAACAGGAACCGCACCTAATTTTATTCTAAATCTAACAATTCCACAAGGACCTACTGGACCAACTGGACCGACTGGACCTACTGGAGCATCAACAACGTAAAAATATGAAAAAATATAAAATAATAGTTTACGCTATCTCAAAAAATGAAGAAAAATTCGTAGATAGATGGTATGAATCAATGAAAGAAGCAGATGAGATATATGTACTTGATACTGGTTCTACAGATAATACAATAGAAAAACTAAAATCACATAATATACATGTAAAACAAGAAATAATAAATCCATGGAGATTTGACATAGCAAGGAATAAATCACTAGAACTAGTACCACAAAATATAGATATTTGTATATGTACAGACTTAGATGAAGTTTTTCAAAAAGGATGGCGTAAACATTTAGAAGAACATTGGAAACAAAACACAACAAGAGCAAAATATAATTATAACTGGTATTTAGATGAAGATAATAATCCAAAAATTAGCTATTATTTAGATAAAATTCACACTAGAAAAAACTACAAATGGATTTATCCTGTACATGAAATTTTAAAAAACACCAATAACAAAGAAAATATAATTACTCTCGATACAATAACATTAAATCACTATCCAGATAGAAATAAATCAAGAAGTAGTTACTTACCTCTTTTAGAACTATCAGTAAAAGAAAATCCAAATGATGACAGAAATATGCATTATCTTGGAAGAGAATATATGTATTACAATCAAAACGACAAAGCTATAAAAACACTAAAAAAACATTTAAATCTAGAAACTGCTACTTGGAAAGATGAAAGATGTGCTTCAATGAGATTTATCGCTAGATGTTATATAAGAAAAAACAATTATAAACAAGCTAATCTTTGGTATAAAAAAGCAATAAAAGAAGCTCCATACCTAAGAGATCCTTATGTAGAAAAAGCCCTTTTAAACTACACAGAAAAAAATTATAACAAAGTAATATACTTATGCAACAAAGCACTAGATATAAAAAGCAATAATAAAACATATATAAATGAAATCTTTAGTTATGATCACACAATATATGATTTATTATCACTTTGTTATTATTATAAAAATGAAAAAGAACTAGCACTTTATTACATAAATAAAGCAATTAAAATAAGTCCTAATTTAGAAAGATTAAAACAAAACAAAAAAATATTCGAAATCTAAAAAGATATTCCTACCTCAATAAGAAATCATATTTATACAAACAATATTGTTGAATTAGTTAATTCAAAAATTAAACGAGATTTTTATGGAAGAGGTGCTTTACCAAATACACAATCTCTTTAAATATTGTTTATTTAAATTTGATCGATTTGGAAAATAAATGGAAAAA
>CAYVXN010000098.1:0-2877 GCA_964455135.1 uncultured Mycoplasma sp. | reverse complement strand
ATTAGAAGAAGGTACATTTGATTGCAAAAATTCCCACAACTTCATAGCATATTGAAAATTAACATTTTTTATAATTACATTAGTTTTCTTAATTGGCGGAGTAATTAAAGCAATATGTTTTTTCTCTATCGTTTTATAAACATCAGAATTAGTAAGAGCAGCTATATTAATTCTAAGCTTTTCAAGTCTTTCTTCAATACCTAATCCTTCAGCATTTACTTCTTTATGAGTACTAGAAAATTTAGAATTAAGATTCATATTTATATCTAACTTCTCATGACCAACCGAAGTATTAGCATTATACTGAAAACTTTTCATTTCTTTAGAAGAAGATTCAAAAGAAATATCTTTAGTAACTCTTTCTATATAAAATTTCATATTCTGTATTAAAGTATAAATAAGTCTATTTTCATAAGTATCATAACTTTCTTCTTTAGTTATATTAAGTATTTTAGAAGGTTTAACATCACCAGTTTTTTTATCATATTCTTGGATAAGATTAGTATTCTTTGACAAATGTTTAATACTTTCAACAGTAACTCTCTTAGCAAGTTCAATTTTTATAACATCTTCTTCATTTATAATAAATCTATTAGGATTTCTAAGAATATTATCAATATAAGGAATAGTATCCTCCATAAGCTCTAACCATTCAAAATTACAAGTTACTTTATCACTATCAGATTTTATTCTAAGTTCTGAATTCAAATTATTAGAAAATTTATCCCTTTTCTTATTATCTGATTCATTATAAAGTCTAAGTACATTTAATCCATCCATAAACATTCACCTTTCTATGCCATTTTCTTTAATCTAAGCAAATATTCTTTACACTCTTTCATTTTATCTTTTCCAAATGTTTTATCTAAAAATTCCACATAACCATCTATTTCATCACGTATATAAGAGATATTTAATTGTTCAAACTTTCTCAAAATTTTCCTAGCAATAAAATAATCAACTCCCGCTATTTCATCACCACCACAAGCAACATAAACAGGAACAAATTTTTTCATATGTGCAACAATACGGTTACCAAAAGCTATTCTAAAATGTTTAATTACATAATTATCCATTTCTTCTATTTTATCAAGCGTATCTTGACTAACTTGATTATTAGCCATTGCATCTTTAAATAATTTATCTAAATAAGAAAAATTAATATCTTGAGCTTCAGTATCAATAGGCTCAAAAGCTTGTCCTTTGTCATTGATATCAATAGGCATAGCTCTATCGTACACTTTATCTGTAACCATAAAAGTAGAATCATCGTTATTGATTGTACCAATATACCACATATTAACAGGAACTTGTAATTTTCCATCTTTAATTTTTTTAGGATCACTTTTCCAAGAAGATGCAACAAGTTCAACAATCCATTCATCTTTATTAGGCATTTCAAGAATTGATAACATTTCCGCAAAATAATACTCAACACGAGAAATATTCATTTCATCCAGAATAACTGTATAAATATCATCAGTATAACCAGCCATATACATTTCCTTAAGAACTTCTGTTTCATTAAACTTCTTAGTAAATTCATTAAAATATCCAAAAAGTTCTGTTCTATCACGCCAAGAAGGTTGAACTGACGCAACACAAGAATCATGTTTCAAAAATTTTCCCCAAGCATAAGCAAGCGAAGTTTTACCAGTACCAGAAATACCTTGTAAAATAATTAATTTAGTAGAAGCAAGACCTGCTATAAATATTCTAATAAGTTCTGATTTATAATAAAGTCTAAGTTTAGAAGCAGCAAAATTTCTAAAAGTTTCAACAAGTTCCTCTAAAGTAAAATTATTTTCATAGTTTTTAATCTTATACTTAGCATATTCTTCATCAATCGCAGCAAGTTTAGAAAATCTGACATCACTAATTGGATTAACTTCATCTTTATCATTTTCAGACACTTCTTCAGAATCAGCCTCACCCGGTTTAAGACCTAAATGTGAAACCTTCATAGCAAGAATATCTTGTTTTTCAGACATCAAAGTAGCAACTTCTGAATTAAGAAGAGAAACTTCCTCCAAAAGAGATTCTTGCTCCACTAAAGACTTACGTATTCTTATATATTTTCTTACTAATAAAAATATTAAAAACACTATAATAGCAATCATCAAAACAACTAAAATTATCGCAATTGCAACAAAAAGCCATTCAGGACCTGAAAAATCATCTTTATAAAAATTAATTATTTTTATGTATGATTCTACAGAAAAAATCTGTTTTACTCCCTTAAAAAGTCCAGAAAAAATGGTTTCAAATCCACCAAAAAACTGTAGTAAAAATTCATACAAAAATCTAAAATACGTATCCATATAACACCTCAACTACTTAACTTTAATAACTTTTTCTTTATCAAATAAAGAAATATATTTAGAATTAACTTCAATCATAATATACTTAAAAACAGTATTAATTAAATTATTATTTTCACCATCAGAATCATAACTATTATCTAAAAATATACAAAAATTATATCCATTATTAATCATATCAAGAATAGTATCTTTATTATTTTTATAATAAGAATAATCAATTTTCATACTAAAGTTTTCTTTCGTTATATCATTATCAATAAGCCTCAAAAGTCTGACTAACTTTTCTTTTTTCTCAAAAATACTAGTTTGAAACTCTAACAAATAATTTTTAGAAAAATCACCTTGAATTATTTCAGACAAAAATCTTACATTAACCATTTGATATTCAATAAAAAGTTTATCTTCCCCAATAACATCAAAATTAAAAACTTTATCAATTGCATATTCACTATAAAGTTTAGGAAACTTGATATTATGACTAATAGTAACATTATAAACTTTTTTCAAATTCGTTAAATAATAATTAACTTCAAAATTCTTTGAAAAGAAATTA
>CAYVXN010000097.1:0-2912 GCA_964455135.1 uncultured Mycoplasma sp. | reverse complement strand
ATAAAATTAGTGTTAAAAGTAATGTTAAAACTAATTAAAGATGGTATAGTGGATATTGTAAAACCTAAAATAGCAAAATAAGTATAACCATAATAGTTGTTTAATAAATAGTTTATTAGTTTTGATAATATAAGAGTTGTTATTGTTAGACCAATTAATGTTGGGATAAGAACATATAAATTAATAGAAGAAATACTATAAATATAGATTCCATATAAATTAAATAATGAAAGTAATACTGTTGAAGAAATTCCTGGAATAATAGTAGATATACATAAAAGTATTCCTATAAAAAAATATTTTATTAATGATATAAAATTATAATTTATTTCATAACTTATATCTTTTTTGTCAAAAAATAACATTATTATGCCCAGTGATAGAGTAATTAAAAATGGAATTATATACGAGTCTTTAAAACCTTTTTTAGTAGCTTCTTTTAATAAATGTGGCACGGTTCCTAATAAAAATCCTGTAAAGATAATAAATGTTGTTGTAGGGTAATTTTTTATTAGAATTAGTATTATTTTACTGAAAAGAAAAGTTCCTATAAGAATACCGGTTCCTATAGGTAGTAAAAATAAAATGTTTTCTTTAGGTTTTTTTGTGATGTTGCTTATTGAATTTATACATTTTTCATATAAATTTAGAATTATTAAAAGAGCACTTCCACTTAATCCTGGTATAATATTAAAAATTCCTACAAATATTCCTTTTATAAAATTAATCATGTTAAATTATATGATTAATACAAATGTTTCTTGCTTAAATTTTTATAATTGGGTATACTTAAATAGTAGTAGACTAAAGGTCTTATGTTATTTATTTTATATATATATTCGAAAGGAATGTTTGATTTCATGAAAAGAAATAAGATAATATTATTAATTGTGGTATTTGTGTTGATATTTATTGCTGTTTTTTTAGCTTTTATTTTTTCTAAAGAAAAGAAAGCAGAAAAAGAATTTTTAGATGTTGATTACGAAAAGGGAAAAATGATAGAGTTAGGTGAATTAAAAAAAGGTGAAGTGTATAGTGATACTATAGTTGTTACTAATAAGAGTGATAAGATTATATATTATTCAGTTAAATGGAATAATGTTAATAATGATTATGTGATGCAAAATAAATTATTATATGAAATTGATACAGATGATGAGGGAGCTTCTTATATTGGAAAATCACAACTTCCTATTGCAAATTCTCCTTTGTTTGATAAAGTTAAATTAGAAAAAGGAGAATCACATAAGTATTATTTAACTATTACTTATGATGGAGATGTAAGTAAAGAAAAAGGAAAAAGTTTTAAAGCAAACCTGGAATTTAGTGAAATTAAATAGACTTTTTAGAAAGTTCAAATGAAGTAATAGGACTTGATAATGTTATTCCTTTATCAGATTATGACGTAAATGTAATAGTTAATCCGACTCTTATAAGTGATTTAGATAGTTATGTTCTTTATACAAAAACAAACAAAAATTTGATAAAATAAAAGCCTTGTATCAAAAGACTTAAATATAATTAACAATTTATTAAACTGTTAAATTTTGACTTTACAAAAATTTATTATAGTTTATTGAAAATGATAAAAATATATGGTACAATGAGAATATAATACACTAGGAAAGTAGTTGATATGATGAAAAAAATTACTAACAAACAGTTGTTAAGTTTTATAATAGTGTTAATTGGAATACTTTCACTTTTTGGAGGTACTTCTTATGCTATATTAAGAGGAAGTACTAGTTCTGCTAATGAGCAAGTTATAAAAACAGGTAGTATTAAGTTAAAATTAACAGAAAACTTTGAAAGTATTGATAAAAAAATAATGGCAATGTCTGATAGTGATGGTCTTCTTTTATCGGACTTTTATGAATTTAATATAAAAAATATTGGAGATTCTGCCGCAAAATATGATTTAAAATTAGTTAATGAAGTTCCTAGTGATTTCACAGGTAATTTACTTTCTAGTGAATATATCAGAATTGGTTTAGAAATAAATGGTGAAGAATATGGACCAATGGGTTTAAGTGATGTAAATAACATAATTGATGAAAATATTATTTATCCTAATGAGATTATTAGATATAAACTTAGAATATGGCTTGATGATTCACAAGTGGATCAATTAGCTACAATGAGTGACTATAAATCATTTTTTAAGCTTGGAGTTGAAGCTGAACAAAGATTAGATAACCCTAATGCACCAGTTCTTTCTGATAACATGATACCAGTATATTATGATGAAGATGCAGAAGTATGGAAAAAAGCTGATAGTGCAAATGAAAATCCACTTTATCGTTGGTATAATTATAATAGTAAAATGTGGGCTAATAGTGTAACAGTATCATCAACTAAAAGAAGTACTTATTTAAATGCAGATCCTGGTACAACAATACCGATGGATGATATTTTAACAATGCAAGTATGGATACCAAGATATAAGTATAAAGTATGGAATTATAATGCTGATGGAACAGTAGCAAGTGAACCTCAAGAAATAGAAATAACGTTTGAAAGTGGAACAGAAACAACTGGAGAAATATCATGTAGTGATAGTATATCAGGAACAGATGGAGCAGCATCAGAAACATGTAAATTAAAAAGTACAAATGCTACATGTACAGATAGCACTTGTAATAATAAAACATATACTCATCCAGCATTTACATTTGGATCTCAAGAACTAGAAGGTATTTGGGTAGGTAAGTTTGAAATAACAGCAACAAGAAGCGATATAACGATAAAACCAGATGTACAAAGTTTAATAATTGAAAATGTTAGTGCATTTGAGAGCATCATGATGGCTATGAATGATAGTGATAATATATATGGATTTGCAACCACTGTAGATACACATATGATGAAAAATCAAGAATGGGGAGCAGTAGCATATCTATCGCATTCAAAAT
>CAYVXN010000096.1:0-3008 GCA_964455135.1 uncultured Mycoplasma sp. | reverse complement strand
GTTTTTTGCTATAATTAAGAAGAGGTATAGTTATGGAACTAATTGATTATATAGATTATATAAAATATGAAAGAAAATTGTCTGATGAGACTATAAAAAATTATGAATATGATCTTGAAAAGTTTGTTTCGTTTTTGAAAAAAAATGGGATAAATAGTTTTAGTAAAGTTTCTCAAAAAGATATTGAAAAGTATTTGGTTTTTATTAGTTCTATGAATCCTAGAACAATTTCTAGAAATATTACTTCAATTAATAATTTGTTTATCTTTCTTTTAAGA
Source organism: uncultured Mycoplasma sp. (assembly GCA_964455135.1). Taxonomy (GTDB): domain Bacteria; phylum Bacillota_I; class Bacilli_A; order RF39; family UBA660; genus UMGS1449. The sequence continues at coordinate 2,730 of CAYVXN010000096.1, read as the reverse complement.
GAAAAAAAGATAAAAAGTAATCCATGTGAATTTATTGATAGGCCAAAATTAAAGAAAAGTTTACCTGATACATTAAGTATTGAAGAAGTAAATGCTCTTCTTGATATTCCTTTAAATAATAAATTTGATTATAGAAATAAAGCTATGCTTGAAATTCTTTATGGATGTGGTCTTAGAATTAGTGAACTTATTTCTTTAACACTTAGAGATGTTGATATGGAAAATGATATAATTAGATGTATTGGAAAAGGCTCTAAGGAAAGAATAGTTCCTATTAATGATTATGCTGGTCATTATTTGAAACTTTATCTAGAAAAAAGAGATTTATTTTTGATTAATGGAAAAAATGATTATTTGTTTTTAAATAATCATGGCAGGCAAATTACAAGACAAGGTTTTTTTAAAAATCTTAAAAAGATTCTTATGGAAAAAGGGATTAATAAGTGTGTTACTCCTCATACACTTAGACATTCTTTTGCAACACATATGTTAAGTGGAGGAGCAGATTTAAGAAGTATTCAGATGCTTTTAGGACATAGTGATATTAGCACTACTAAGATATATACACATATTAGTAATGAAAAGGTTAAAAAAGATTATAAGGATTTTCATCCACGTAGTAATAAGGAGAAGTGATAAAAATGAAATTTAAAAGAGTTTTTTTAGTGGTACTTGATTCTTTAGGAGTAGGAGAAGCAATAGATGCTTCTAATTATGGAGATGAAGGTGCTAATACTCTAAAACATATTAATGAAACAAATGAGCTTTTTATTCCAAACTTAAAGAAATTAGGTTTTCTCAATACGATTAATATGAGTTTTAATGATGAAGTAGAAGGTTATTATACTATTGCAAGACCTACGAATAAGGGTAAAGACACATTATCTGGTCATTATGAAATAGCAGGAGTTAGATGTAGTTATGCTTTTCCTACTTTTCCAGATGGGTTTCCTTCTTCTTTAATTGAAGAAATAGAAAGGCTTACTGGTAGAAGAGTGATAGGAAATGTAAGCGCAAGTGGAACTGAAATAATTAAGGAACTTGGAGAACGTCATATGGAAACAGGGGAATTAATTGTTTATACTTCAGCAGATTCAGTACTTCAAATAGCTGCGAATGAAAGTATTATTCCTTTACAAGAATTATATAAAATTTGTGAAGTTGTTAGAAAACTAACTGATTCTAGAGAAGAATGGAGAGTAGGTAGGGTAATTGCAAGACCTTTTAAAGGTAAAAAACGTGACGATTTTGTTAGAACTACTAATAGAAGAGATTTTGCTTTAGATCCTCCATCTAAATCTATTTTAGAAAAATTAATTGATAATAAATTAAGTGTTATTTCAATTGGTAAAATATATGATATATTTAATGGAAAGGGAATTACTAAAAAAATTAGCTCTGGTAATAATAAAGAAGGAGTAGATAAATTACTCGATATTATGGATAAAAAGTTTACTGGACTTTGTTTTGCTAATTTAAATGACTTTGATACTTTGTATGGGCATAGAAGAGATGCTCAAGGATATGCAAGAGCTATTGAAGAATTTGATGTTGAGATTCCAATGATTTTGAATAAACTTAATAATGATGATTTATTAATAATAACTGCTGATCATGGAAATGATCCAACTTTTAAAGGCACAGATCATACAAGAGAAAATACTCCAGTACTTATTTATAGTCGTATTTTTAAAGAACCTAAAGTATTACCAATAATGAATACCTTTGCAGATATTGGCGCGACTATTGCAGATAATTTTGGTATTGATAAACCTATGATTGGTACTAGTTATTTAGATGAATTAAAATAGAAGAAAGAGGGCGTTATATGAAAAAAGGTGAAATTAAAAAACAGAATAAAAAAGATGAAAAAACAATTAAATTTATAGTTATAGCGGGAATTATTTTAATTGCTATTGCCATTTTCGTTTTTGCTTTTAAAGATAATAATAATTATATATTAAAAAGTGAATACTCTATTAATGAAGTAGGGTATATTGATGATATTGAAGTGTCTTTAATTAATGCTTCTTATATTAATAACGATACTGGTATTGAAGTAACTTTTAAGATTACTAATAAAAGAAATAACACTATTACTATAACTCCAGATGATTATTTTGTTTTTTATGATATAAATAAAGTACAAATTCCTAATAAATATACTAATGATAAAAATATAATTAAGAAAAATGAAACTATTAATTATAAATTGCAATATGATGTGACAAAAAAAGAGCTTTATGAAATTTATTTTTATTCACAAATTGTAGAAAATAATATTAAATTTAGTTTTAAATCAAATGATATAAATAGTGATGTTTTAACAGAAGAAAAGGTTAATACTGAAGAGGAACAGATAATTGAATAAGATAATGTATTTTTACCTTCTATATAGAAGTTAACATAATATCAATTATCGGAAGTTGTATAAAATAATAAAAAACGTGTGTAGTTGATAAGTAATATAATAAAAGATATTGATTATCAATAATTATTTCACGTTTTTTTTAATTTGCTTATGTATTGTATTTCATTTATTTTATTTAAATAATTTTTATATTAATGAAATAATGTTATATATAATTATGTAATACTTTATTAAAATTTATGTAATATATTATTAAAATTATTGTTTTTTGATATTGTAGTATTTATCGATTTTTGATTATTAGTAGTAAAATTTTCTATTTTAGTACTTATTACACCCTATTTTATTTTTCTTGCAAA
>CAYVXN010000095.1:0-3043 GCA_964455135.1 uncultured Mycoplasma sp. | reverse complement strand
ATTTCATCTTAAAACTTTTATCAATTGTTACGTTTCATACTTTTTTTATTTTTTTATTTAATCTATAAGTTTAACACTAACAAGTTTTGAAATACCTGATTCTTGCATTGTAATTCCATATAAATTATTTGCATATTCCATTGTCTTTTTTTTGTGAGTTATTATAATAAGTTGAGTCTTTCCTTTGTATTTTTTTAAATAAGAACCAAATCTATCAACGTTTGCCTCATCAAGTGCTGCTTCTACTTCATCAAATAAACAGAATGGTATTTTTTTTATGTTAAGTATTGAAAATAGTAAACTTATTGCTGTTAGAGTCTTTTCTCCTCCGGAAAGAAGATTTATACTTGATAATTTTTTACCAGGAGGGGTTACAATTATATTTACCCCTGTTTCTAGAAGATCATTTTTATCTGTAAGTTCTAGACGAGCTTCTCCACCTTTGAATAATTCTTTGAATACTTTATCAAATTCTATTTGTATTTGTTTAAAAGCTCTAATAAACTCTGCTTTCATCACTTCATCAAGTTCTGATATTATTTTTAAGAGTGCTTTTGATGCTTCTTCTAAATCAGAATTTTGTTTTGTTAAGAATTCATAACGAGTACTTATTCTATCGTATTCTTCAATTGCTCCGACATTTACATTTCCTATGTTGTTTAAGACTCTTTTGTATTCATTTACTCTTTTTCTTGCGATTTCTTCTTCTATTTCTAAAATATAATTAGATTTAGCTTTTTCAAATGTCATTTGATAATTTTCACTTAAATTATTTAGTAAATTATCCATCTTTACACTTGTTTTTGAATTATTAATTTCACTTTCTTTTAGAGTTTTTTCAAGTTCTCTTATTTTGTTATTACTAATTCTAAAAGATGCTTCTAATTCGTCTATTTTAGCTTCTAGTTTTTCTTTATTAGATAATTCTTGTTGTGATTTTTTTTCTACTTCTTTTTTTTCTGCCATTACTTCGTAGTATTTTTGTATAACTTTTTCTTCTTCTTCTTTAAGATTATCACTTATTAATGCTTTAAAACTTTCTAATTCTTTATTTGTCTTTATTTGATCTTGTTTTAAATTAAGGTATTGTTCCTCTTTTGATTTTTTTTCTTCTTCTAAGATAACTTTTTCTTTTTCTTTTTCAAAGATTTCGCTTTGAATATCTTTTTGTTCTTTTCCTTTTAAATGTTCAAGTTCTTTTAAATGTTCAAGTTCTTCTTCTAATTTTGTTTTTTCATTCATTAGTTTTTGAAGTTCATATTTTTCACTTATTATAGAACTTGTTTTTATTTTTCCTCCGGTGATAGAACCTCCGACGTTTATTACTTCTCCGGTTAGGGTTACAATACGATATCTATTATTTATGTTTTTACTTATTCTGTTTGCATTATCAATATTATCTACTAAAATTACATTACCAAGTTGATTTTTAATTATATTTTCATATTTTTGATCATAAGATACAATATTGTCAAATGTGTTTATGAAACCTTGTTCATTATTTATTAACTTTAGAGTATCCCCATCAATGAATCTTGGTTTTATTACTTCAAGTGGAAAGAATGTTACTCTTCCTAAATTGTTTTCTTTTAGAAAATTAATAGCACTTTTAGCATTTTCTTTGGTATTTACTACAATATAATCTTTAGCAGATGCAAGGGCAATGGAAAGCGATAATAGGTATTTATCTTCTGTTTCTATTAAATTTGATATTGTACTATGAAGTCCTTTTAGTTTAGGATTTGAAAGAACTTTTTTTACATTTTGATTTGTTCCTCCGCCTTGTTCTATGTAATCTGTTAAGTACTTTATTTTATAAGATATTTCTGCTAATTTCTTGCTTTTTAGAGATATTTCATTTTGGCATGAACTTTTTTCTTGTTCTTTTTCTTTTAGATTTTTATAGATATTTTTTAATTCATTTAAAAATTTTGTTTCATTTGAATTGATAAGTTCTATATCATTTTCTAATGATAAAAGTTCATTATTAATAGATAAACTTTTTTCTTTTAAATTGGTTATGTTTTCATGTACTTTTATATCTTTACTTTGATATTTGCTTCTTTCGTTTAAGATATTTTTTTCTCCATTTAGTCTTTCAAGTTCTTTTGTTAGATCTATATAATCTTTATTAAGATTTGCTATTTTTTCATTTGTTTTATTAAGCGTTTCTTTTATTCCTTCTAAATTTGCATCTGAAAAACTAGAATTTGTCATTAACTGTGCTATTTCATTTTGAATTTTTTCTATTTTTTCTTCATTTTCGTGAAAAGATATGTTTAATTTTTCTAAATCATGTACTATTAATGCTATTTCAATGTCACTAAGTTTTTCTTGATAATCTAAATATTTTAAGGCGGATTCTCTTTGTGCTTTTAAAGGCTCTATTTGGGCAGAAAGTTCTGCTATTATGTCTTTTATTCTAGTCATGTTTTCTTTTGTTTTATCAAGTTTTCTTAAGGCTTCTTCTTTTCTTTTTTTGTATTTTAGAACTCCGGCAGCTTCTTCAAAAATTGCTCTTCTTTCGTATGGAGAGCTATTTATAATGTTTCCTACTTCTCCTTGAGAGATTATGTTAAATGCATATTTTCCTATACCACTGTCGATAAATAGATCGTTGATATCTTTTAGGCGGCATTTTTCATTGTTGATAAAGTATTCATTTTCTCCACTTCTGTAAACTTTACGAGTAATGGATATTTCTGTGTAAGGCACTTTTAAGTAGGAATCGCTGTTATCAAAGACTAAAGTAACAGATGCTAGGTTAAGTGATTTTCTGCTTTTTGACCCTGAAAAAATTATGTCTGCCATATTGTTTGTTCCACGAAGTGTTTTTACTGATTGTTCTCCAAGAACCCATTTTACTGCGTCGACAATATTACTTTTACCACTTCCATTTGGTCCGACTATACAAGTGATATTATCATCTAAATTTAAATTTATTTTGTCTGCAAAAGATTTAAAACCTGATGCTTTTATTTCTTTTAAATACATGAAATCCACATCCTCATTATTTTTCTATATGTAATTATAGCAAATTTTT
>CAYVXN010000094.1:0-3121 GCA_964455135.1 uncultured Mycoplasma sp. | reverse complement strand
GTGATACTACATGGATTACAATTATTTAGTACCTGCTAATAGTAAAAAACAAGGTTTAATTCTCGGGCTTTTTAACAAAGTAGATATGATAATTCTTTTAATAGGACTAACAATCACATTTATACTGCTTATTGTACTTCCTATGAATACAATTTGGGGAGCAGGAATTACTATAAGCATAGGATTTGTAACAGCATTTTTAGTTTTTCCTATCCCAAATTATCATAATGGCAGAGTCTTTGTGCAAGAAGCTTATAGATTTTACTTTGTAAATAGAAGAAAATATATATGGAGAGGTTGGTGTTATAAATATGAACAATCAGATGAATAATCAAATAAATCAAGGAATTAACAATTTGAATCAGAATGTTAATAAAGTGCAAAATGATCCAAATAACAACAAACAAGATTTAGTTATGCCAAAGGCAGCACAAAAAAATCCAAAATATACAGAAAATTGGTTGCCACTTAAAGCAATAAGCAATGGTATTATGTACAATAATAAAAACGAAATGATTACAGGAGTTAAAATTCAACCTAGAAATATCTTTATTCTTGATCAAGGATCTATGGATAATGCTCTTATTGGTCTTATGAATTTTTATAACACCATTGATTATGAATTTTGGCTTGTAGTGGCAGATCGGCCTGTTGATATAGCAGTTTATCAAGCTGAACTTCAAGTATTATACAACAATACTCAAGACCAACGTCTTCGTAAATTAATATCGCAAGATATGCAAAAAGGAGAGTATTTCATTAATAACGATGTAGTAGACACAGAATATTTTCTTCTATTTAAAGAAAAAAATGGAGAAATGCTTCAAAAGAAACTTCGTAATATGATCAATAATTTAGCAGGAGCAGGACTTGTTGCTAGTCAAACAAGTAATGATGACCTTAGAATGATAATCGATAACTTCCTTAATGGAGGAAAAAAATATGAATCTGGAGGAGTGATGCCAATATGAGTTTTTTTAAAAGTGAAGTTGCTCCGAAAGGACTTGATTTTACAAATAGTACAATGATAGTAGCAAGTGATAAATACATGACTATTTTATCAGTTGTAGGATTTCCAAGATATGTCGGAGTAGGTTTTTTATCAAACATAACTAACATGCCCGGAGTAAAAATAGTTATAAAACACATTCCAGTACCTTTTTCAACTCTTACAAAGATGCTTAACAAAGAACTTGCTTCTATGAAGATAAGATATCAAGAAGAAAAAGATGCCACTTATCAAGAAGGAATTCGTCAAGATTACGAAACACTAGAATCGTTTATTCAACAACTTGCCGCAGCACAATCTAAAACATTTGATTTTCAAATGCACATTGTAATATCTGGAGATTCAAAAGAAGATTTAGAACTTAAAAAAGTTCAAATAAAGAACTATTTAGATGCAATGCAACTTCGTGCTATTCCTTTAAGATTTGAACAAGAACAAGTTTTAAAATCAATTATTCCGGTCTTTCCAAAACAAGAAATTGAAGAGCGTATTGGAACAATCATGCCAAGTCCTACAATGGCAGGAATGTATCCTTATATCTTTGATAGTATTAAAGATCCAGGACCTTCAGTTTTACTTGGAACAGACTTTTCTGGTGGGGTAGTTATGTTTAACCAGTTCTTATACCAAATGAGAAAAGAACATAACAGAGTTAATGCCAATATGATCATACTTGGTACTTCTGGTTCAGGTAAAAGTACCGCTGCTAAACTAATGCTTCGTACCGCAATTAGAAATGGCTATAAAATAGTGGCGATAGATCCAGAAAATGAACTTAAAGAAATGGCTGAATCCGTCGGAGGGGACACTATCGACCTTGGTAAAGGTGGAGAATTTGGTCTAATAAATCCATTTGAAGTTTTAATCGATGCCGATGAAGATGAAATAAGACAAGGACTTGGATATACAGTTCTTACTAAAACACTTCAATTTTTAAAAGCATTCATGAAATATTATGATCCATCTATTGAAGAAGATGTTTTAAACTTATTTATTGAACTTACGCAAGAAACATATCAACGTTTTGGAATAGGATTTAACACAGATTTTTCTCATTTTACAAGTGAAAACTATCCGACTTTTGATGATGTTTACACAACAATTAAAGGTAAACTTACATCTATGACTGATATGACTCATGAAAGAGACATAATGGAACGTCTTGAACTTAAAATAAGACCGCTTACTAACGAATTAAGATTCTACTTTAATGGAAAAACAACTATTGCTCCACGTAGTAATTTTATAGTTTTCAATATAAGAGAACTTATGAACACTGATGTTAATATCAGAAATGCACTTTTATTTAATGTATTAAAATATGCATGGAGTCTTTGTTTAGATGCTTCACAAAATACAGTACTTATGGTAGATGAAGCACACGTGCTTCTATCTGGAGGAAATGTTTTAGGAGCAGACTTCTTAGCACAAATTCAAAGAAGATCTCGTAAATATAACACAGGTAATATAATTATTACTCAACAACCAAGTGATTTTACATCACAAGCAGTCCTTACTCAAGGTAAAGCAATCTTTGATAATGCATCTTATTATTTAGTAATGGGACTTAAAAAACAAGCAGTTGAAGATTTATCTCTTTTAATAGACTTAAATGATAATGAAAAAGAAAGTATTAAACGTTATTCTCAAGGAGAAGCACTATTTGTCTGTGGTTCCAGAAGAATGCGTATTACAGTAATAGTAACCCCAGAAGAACTTGATTCATTTGGAACAGGTGGAGGACTATAAAAAACATATAATAAGGAGGCATAAAAATGAAACTTAAATTTAAAGCTACGTCACAAGATTGGTTAATATTTGGACTTTTTGCTCTACTTCTTTTAATAGTAGTATCAATTTTAGTTAACAACATTCATTCTTTAGCTAATGATGGTACTTTTGCAGGACTTAATCCATTCACTGCATTAATTCAAAATTTACCTGCAGTCCTTGTATTTTATGCCTTCGCTATGGTTTTCTTGTTTGTTACTGTTAAAAACTACTTTTTCGAACAAGAAAAAGGTTTTGGTATTTCAACTGAACCCAAAGATGAAAAAGGTTTTTCTAGATGGTGTACAGATAAAGAAATGAAAAAAACATTATCAGAACTTA
>CAYVXN010000093.1:0-3257 GCA_964455135.1 uncultured Mycoplasma sp. | reverse complement strand
TAAAGATAGAATTATTCCATTGAATTCTTTTACATCTTTTGTTAATAGATTATATAAAGATCCTTTTTTGTCAGAAGTTTTAAATATTTTTTTCATAAAATTTCTACTCCTTTTAGTCTTATTCTTTTATAAATAAATTATAAAACATTTCTGTTAGAAATACAAGTGAAGTTTACTATTTATTTTCTTTTTCTTACGATACCACTTTTTGCGATTTCTTCGCAAAGCGTATCGTATGGGATACCTGCTGCCTGTGCTTCTTGTGGCATTAAACTAGTTGGAGTCATTCCTGGTAAGGTATTTGCTTCTAAACAATAAGCGTTACCTTTTTTATCTAGGATAAAGTCTATTCTTGAATAGTGTCCTAGTCTTAAAGTTTTATGTACTTTTAATGCACAATCCCAAAGATAATCTCTTGTTTTTTCATCTAGATTAGCTGGACAAATTTCTTCAGTTGCTCCAGCTTGATATTTATTTTTATAATCATAGAATCCTTCTTTTGGAATTATTTCTATTATTGGAAGAGGTTTTTTATTAAATATACCAATTGAAAACTCTCTACCTTCTATTTTTTCTTCTATGATGACATTATCTTCATATACTTTTGCATATTCTAGAGCTTTTTCTAATTCATCTTTATTGTTAACAATAGAAATACCTGCGCTTGATCCACAACTAAATGGTTTTATAACACAAGGTGTTTTTATTTCTTCTATGTTATATGGTTCATTTAAAGATAAAGTTTGCCAGTCTGCTGTTAGGATATTATCTTGTTTCATCATTCTTTTTGATAAATCTTTATCCATTGCGAGCAAACTTCCTTCATAACCTGTTCCTGTATAGTTTATTCCAAAGGTATCAAAAACTGCTTGAAGTTTTCCATTTTCTCCGATTGAACCATGAAGGGCCATGAATACAACATCTGCATTCATACATATATCTAAAACTCCTTCACCAATTAGTTTATTTCCATTATTTGATTCTTTTTTTAATTTTTCTAGATCTGGTTCTTTTGTTGGAACACTATAATCAAATAATTCTTTTGATGAACTATTTTTATATTCAGGTTTTATGTCTTTGTTATTAATACCTAAATATAGATCTAAAAGCATTACTTCATACCCACTTTTTATTAAAGAATTAGCAATACGAGATCCAGATGTTAAAGATACATCTCTTTCTGGACTTAGACCTCCTGCTAAAACAACTATTTTTTTCATATTAATACCTTCTCTCTTGTTTATTTTTGTTTCTATTTAATTATATCACGTGTAATGTTGATATGTAAAAACTATTCTTTAGGACTAGGAATATTTTGTGTATAAAAAAATAGTGTTTTTTCACTATTTTTTTGTTTCTGGATTTTGATATTTTCTATATAGTATATATCCTCCGATAGATACTAATGCAATACCTGCGAATATTTGTATAACTGGTGTTATACTTCCTGTGTTAGGCGCTGAGATTGTTTTTCCATCATCTATTGTTTTTACATTAAATGTTGTTTCTATAAAGCTACCATCTTTTAAAGCAACTTTAATAGTATGACTACCAACTTTTAAATCTTTTAAGCTGTCATTAGATATTCTTATTGTAGCGTTATTTTCGTTTGTTATTGTGTAATTATCATTATTTATTAAGTTATCATCTATATATACTGAGACAATATTTTCTGCACTTGCGAAAACTTTAAAATCTAAATAATCAGTTTTATCAATTATAAATGTTTGATTAGTACTTTCTTTAGCAAATCCAGATGCTTTTATAAATGTTGCATTAACGTAAACATCATGATTTGGCATTATAATTTTTTTATCTTTAACTTTAATTTGTTTTTCTCCTGTTTGGTCTGTTGCAGTGACTGATGATAGTTCATAACCTTCATCTTCAGTAGCAATCAAATATACTGTTTCTCCTTCTATAGCTGTTGGAAAGATAGTAACTATTTTTCCATTTGTTATTTTATCTGAAATTATAATTTTGTAAGATTTACTTACTTTTGTTGATTTACCTGAAAATATGTAATAATTATTATTATCAATTTCAAAACCTATATCTGTTTTTACAATTCCATATCCTTCTTCGATTATTGTGTCTAATGATTGTTTCTCATCAATATTATCAGTCTTTTGTAAAATCATTAGTCCACCATATTTTGTTCCTTCAAATGTTCCCCCACTTATTTTTACAAATGGTATAGCTTTTTCTACAGCATAAAGACCACTTTCAGTTCCTTTTACATTTCCTCCACTTATTTTTACACTATAATTCTTGTAATCAGCATTAGTGTTTTGATAAGTAACACATATTCCATTTTTTGAATTTATATTTCCATTTGTAATGGTTACATTAACTGGTATATCTTGCAAGAAAGTAGTCCAAACACCATAGTTTTTCCCTGTAATATTACCACCATTTATAACTGCAGTACCGCCATATATATCAAGGCCTTTATCTTGGGTAGTATTTCCAAAATTTCCTCCATTTATTGTTAAATTACCTGAAGATAACATAACAGAATAACCTTTTGTATCAGTAGTTGTTGTTGCCTCGACTAATCCTGTTTTGTTTGAACTAGAATCATCAATAGTTAAACTAGCACCATCAACTTTTATTGGTCCTTCAATTGAACTTATTTTAAAACCATTTAAATCTAAAATATAATTTCCTTCTTTAAGGATAATAGTATCAGAATCTAAACTAACATCTTTTGTTAATTTAATAGTGGTACCACTTACTGTAGCATCTTTTAAAACTTGATTAAGTTCTGTCATACTTTTTATTTCTGTAGCATAAACATTATTAATACCTATCAATAAAAATGTAATTAATATTAATAAATAACAACTTAATTTTTTCATAAAAATATCTCCTTTTACTTTATTATTACAATTACATTAAACCACAAAAATATTTTTTATACAACATTTTTTTATTAACTATTTGTTAGAATAACCACTTAATTGTGACATTTCTCTTTCAACTAAACGTTTTGTGGTTTCTCCTCCAACAGAACCATTAGCTCTTGAAGTAGTATTGGGCCCTAAAGTAACACCCGAGTTTTTCAGCTACTAACTTTTTAACAATGTTTAAATCCTTTTGTAGAAGGGTTTTATTATGCCAAGATTTAAGTAAGATTTAAGCAAGATATATTGTATATTTTTTAATGAAATGGTATAATATAAATAGCAAAATGAGGTGATTTAATGGATAAATATATTCCACCATTTGAGATATCAAATGAAATGTTAAAAAAA
>CAYVXN010000092.1:0-3340 GCA_964455135.1 uncultured Mycoplasma sp. | reverse complement strand
TGGTGCCTGTGGTCGGACTCGAACCGACACGGACTAGGTCCACTGGATTTTGAGTCCAGCGTGTCTACCAATTTCACCACACAGGCAAATAAGAACTATAATTGTTCTACTTCTTCTTTATATTTTGAATCATATAAATCTACTTCTGTATCTTCTACTTCTATTTCTTCTATTTTAGGAAGTTCTTCTTTTGAATCTAGTCCGAAGTAATCTAAAAACTCAGTTGTTATTCCATAAAGAGTAGGTTTTCCTAACTTTTCACTTTTCCCTACTTCTTTTATGAAATCTTTCGCTACTAAGTTTCTCATTATTCCAGCAGAACTTACCCCTCTTAACTCATCTACTTCGTGACGGGTTATAGGTTCATTATACGCGATTATTGCTAAAGTTTCAAGTGCTGATTGTGATAGATTTTTAACTTTTGTTACTTCTGTTAATTTTGTATAGTAATTTTTATGTTTTTCTTTTGTTGTTAGTTTAAAAAGTCCTCCTAATTTTTTGATGGTAATACCTCTGTCACTATTTTCATAGTCATTTTTTAATTCTTGTAATATTTTTTTTGTTTCTTCTTCAGTTATTTCTAAGATTTCAGATATGGTTTTGATATCTATTCCTTCTTCTCCAACTAGGAAAAGTAATCCTTCTAAAACTGGTTTCATTATGACACCTCGCAATATATTTTATCGAAATTATTTTCTTGGGTTATTAATAGTTCTTTTTCTTTAGCCATTTCTAGTATTGAAAGAAAAGTTGCTACTAAGTATGGTTTTGAAAATTGTTCAAATAGTTCAAAAAACTCAACTTTTTTTCTTAACTTTAGGATATTTTTAATACTTTTTCTTCTTTCTTCAATCGATATTTCTTTAGTAGTTACTTTAGTAGTTAGTGGTTCTTCAAGTTTTTTTCTTTCTAAATATTTTTTGAAAGCTTTTACTAAATCATCTAAAGTTATGTCATCATTTAAGGTTATGGATGTACTTTGATATGGTTTCATATTTGAAGGAGTTTTTGTATAAATGTTGCTTCTTAATTCTTCGAGTTGTTTTAAATTACTTGTTACTTCTTTGTATCTTTTATATTCTAGTAATCTATTTATAAGATTTTCTTTTGTTTCTATGAATTCTTCCTCTTCTTCTTGATCTTCTTTTTTTGGAAGAAGTGTTTTTGATTTTAGATACATAAGATCAGATGCTAAAACTAGGTACTCTGATGCAATACTTAAGTTTAGTTTTTCCATATCATTTATGTAATTTAGATATTGATCAGTTAATTTAACTATTTCTATATCCATTATGTCCATCTCTGATTCTTTTATTAAGTGTAGTAAAAGGTCAAGTGGTCCTTCAAATTCATTTATTTTAAATTTATATTCCATAATTATCACCTGCAATGATAATATTATTATAACAGACTTTGTTAGTTTTTCAAAGAAAAAAGACCTCAGTTTTTAGGTCTAAAGTTTAAAGCTAGGAAGAAACTAAAGACAATTGCAGCGGTTATACCTGTTGCAGTTAGATCAAACATCCCCATTGCTAGGCCAAAGAATCCTGATTCTCCTGCTCTATCTAATGCTGCATGAATAAGAGAATGACCAAAACTTGTGATTGGTACTAGTGCTCCTCCTCCTACTACTGTTATTATTTTGTCATAAATATCAAATATATCTAGGAATGCTCCTGCTACTACAAAGAGGCTTGTTATGTGTCCTGCAGATAGTTTTGTGTTATCTATTATAAATTGTGCTATTAAACACAAGAATCCACAAAATAGAAATGATAAAATGTAAGTCACTTTTCCACCTCCATACTAACTGCATGAGCTATACCTAAGATATTTTGTTTTTGATAGGTAAATGTTGGAGAGAATAATGCTCCGGTTGTTACAAATAGAACTTTTTTTAGTTTTTTCTTTTTTAACATTTCATAGATATAACCATAGTTTACTAAACAACTACATACTGGGCCTGATCCTCCGGCAGTTATTTCTTCTTGATTTTTCATATCGTATAGCATAGATCCACAATCGTTATAATTTTCCAGTGTTATACCATAGTTAAGTCTTATATATTCTTTTAATATTTCTTTGCCATATACTCCTAAATCTCCAGTTAAAATAAGATCATAGTAATCGGGAGTTATATTTAAGTTTGTGAGATGAGTGTATATTGTGTCTGCTGCAGCTGGTGCCATTACTGCTCCCATGTTATTAACATCTGTTTGATTCATGTCTACTATTTTTCCAATTGTATAATTTGTTACTTTTATATCTGTTTTTTCATTCGTTAAAAGAATTGCTGCTCCTCCGGTTGAGGTAAAAGTAGCGGTTTTAGGTTTAGTGTATCCATACTCTGTTGGATTACGAAATTGTTTTTCTTCTGCTAAGTTATGTGAACTTGTTAAACAAATGGCATTATTTACATTTTGATTTTCAATAAATGAAGATGCTATTATTATACTTTCCATACTGGTTGCACATGCTGAAAAAACTCCAAGAAATGGTTTATTATAACTTTCAACAGCATAACTTGTTGCACAGATTTGATTTAGTAGATCTCCTCCGACGAATAGTTCTATGTCATCTTTTTTTAGTTTTGTTTTTTTTAGCAAAATACTTATAGCATCTTTGGCCATTTTTACTTCAGAAAGCTCTAATGATTCATCTAAATTATAGCTATCATAACTTTTATCAAAGTATTTTCCTAGCATTCCTTCTTTTTCTAGTTTTCCTGCGGTTAAAGCTGTGTTTTTTACATATACATTATTTAATTTTCCTGTCATGTTAACCTCCGAAGAATAAGTATCTAATCATACCAAAGATGTATGCTGATACTACTCCATATAGTATTACTGAGCCCGCAAGTTTAAAAACATTTGCTCCGAATCCGTATACTGGTCCTTCTTTTTTGTAGTCTAAAATTGCACTTTGCATTGAGTGGGCAAATCCTGTGATCGGAATAATAAGTCCCATTTTTCCTTTTTTTACTAAGTTATCAAATACTCCAAGTCCTGTTAAAAGGCATGCTATAAAGATTAAGGTTACTAACATAAAAACTCCAGCTTCTGTAGTTTGAATGTGAAAAAAATAGGCATAGATGTCCATAAGAAAGTTACCTAGCAGTCCTATTAATCCTCCAGTTAAAAATGCTGTTAATAAATTGTTTGTTTTCTCTTCTTTAGGAATGTGTTTATCTACTATTTTCTGATATTTTTTTGCTTCCATTTTTTACCTCCTATTTTATTATGGAAGATTTGTTATTTTTTATACTAGGAGTAAATTTGAGAATAAAAAAACAAGGCTACATTAGTCTTGTTCTAAGTCTTGTTAAAATCTGTTTTTCTTG
>CAYVXN010000091.1:0-3410 GCA_964455135.1 uncultured Mycoplasma sp. | reverse complement strand
TTTATTTTATATTTATGTTGTACTTTGTGTAAAATTATAATTATTATTATGCTTTTTCTTTGTAAGTATGATATACTTTTATAGTAGGTGATACTTATGAGAAGTAAAACATTTAAATCTTTAGATGAACAAATTAATATTTTAAGAGATAAAGGTCTTGTTATTAATGATGAAGATTATGCTAAGGAAGTTCTTCTTAGGGAAAATTATTTCTTTTTAAATGGATATCGTCATCTTTTTATGAAATCTAAGGATAAATCTAGGTATATTGAAGGTACTAAATTTGAGGAAGTTTATAGTTTATTTTTGTTTGATAGACGTCTTAGGAATATTTTGTTTAAAAATATATTAATTATTGAGAACAATATTAAGTCTATAATTTCTTATCAACTTTCTAAGAAATATGGTTATAGGGAAAAAGAATATTTAAAGCCTTCTAATTTTAATACATCTTTTGAGTGTAAGAGACAAGTTAATGATGTGATAGGTAAAATGAAAAGACAAATTAAAACTAATGCTACTGTTCATTCTGCTACTAGGCATTATGCACTTAATTATGGTTATATTCCTTTATGGGTTCTTGTTAAGGTTTTATCTT
Source organism: uncultured Mycoplasma sp. (assembly GCA_964455135.1). GTDB lineage: Bacteria > Bacillota_I > Bacilli_A > RF39 > UBA660 > UMGS1449. The sequence continues at coordinate 2,812 of CAYVXN010000091.1, read as the reverse complement.
TTGGAATTGTTGTTGAACTTTTTTCTGTTTTAAAGAAAGAGGATCAATATGATATTATTGAGTTTTATGATCTTGATTTAAAAACTTTTATGACTGGGCTTAATATTTTATCTAATTATCGTAATTTATGTGCTCATGAAGATATTGTTTATGAAAATAGAACTCAAAAGTATATTGAAGACTGTGTTTATCATAGAAAACTTAATATTCCTATGATGGATAATGAATATATTTATGGTAAAAATGATTTGTATGCCCTTATTATTATTCTTAAATCTATGCTTAAGGATAGTGAAGTTAATGATTTAATTCTAGAGATAGAGGATGCTGTTAACAATTTAGATTTTAATTTAAGATCTATTCCTATTAATAAAGTTCTGGATAGAATGGGGTTTCCTGAAAATTGGAAGGATATTAAGGGGATACAAAAGAAGGAGTTGTTTTGATGGAAACTGGTAATGAAAATGAAAAATTGATAAATGAGGAAACTACGCATGTTGAAGCAGAATCTTTTTATGAAGATATGTTTAATAATAAAAAAGAGTTAAAAAAAGATGCTATCAATAAAGGTTCTGAAAAGAGTATTTGGTTAAGAAAAAATTTTAAGTATATTATTTTATTTGTACTTGGATTTGTATTTGCTATTATTTTTATATTTTGTTTTAAAGAGGTCATGTTAAAATCTTCTTCTTTTGATGTTGAACTGCATGATGAGGGACTTAATTTGGGCATAAAAAATATTTATGATGCTACTGTGTATATAGAAAATTATAAGAATGAAAAGCTTTCTGTTTCTGGGACAGGATTTGTTTATAAAAAAGATTCTGGTAAGGGTTATATTTTGACTAATTATCATGTTGTTAATGGTAGTACGTCTTTAAAAGTAACTTTTTCTGATGATTCTAAGGTCAATGCTAAATTTGTTGGTGGAGATGAGTATTCTGATATAGCTGTTATTAGTGTTGATGATAGTGCTGTTAAGCAAGTAGCTAAACTTGGTTCTAGTGTAAGTTCTGTGCTTGGAGATACTGTATTTACTGTTGGTTCTCCGGTTGGTGATGAATATAGAGGTACTGTTACTCGTGGTATTTTGTCTGGCAAGGATAGATTTGTTTCAGTTGCTGTTAGTGGTGGTGTTAATGATTATGTTATGAAACTTCTTCAAACTGATGCTGCGATGAATCCTGGTAATAGTGGAGGACCTCTTTGTAATGTTAATGGTGAAGTTATTGGAATGAATTCTCTTAAACTTGTTAAGAATGAGGTTGAAGGTATGGGGTTTGCTATTTCAATCGAAGATATTAAGAGTCATTTAGATACATTTGAAAATAAAGGCAAGATTAAAAGACCTTATTTAGGTATTTCTATGATTAATTTAGAAAATCAAGAAGCTATGGAATATTATGGACTTTCTAAAAAAGTTGATACAAAACTTGAAAAAGGTGTTGTTGTTGAAGAAGTTCAATCTGGTACCTCTGCAGATGGTAAGCTTATGACTGGAGATATTATTGTAAAACTTAATGGTACTAAGGTTGATAATATGGCTTATTTAAGATATGAATTATTTAAAAATGAAGTAGGAGATAAAGTAGTATTTACTGTTGAAAGAGATGGAAAACTTGTAGATGTTGATATTGTTTTAAAAGAAAAATGATATTAGTTATCATTTTTTTTATTTTGTTTTGATATATTTTATTAGGTGAATGATTTGAAAAAGAAGGCAATGTTTTTTTATTTATTCTATTTTTTAACATTTTTATGTTTGATATATGGTTTTTGTGTTGAAAATCATAGAATGATGTTTATTTCACTTTTAACATTTTTTTTGTTTTTATTGTGTTTGTTTATTGAGAGAATTTTTAAGGTGCGTTTTCCTTTTTTGCTTCGTTTTTTTATTTTTTTCTTTATCTTTTTAGCGGAAATATTTGGTGAAGTTTTTAATTTTTATTCTACTATTTCTTTTTGGGATAATTTTTTGCATTTTTTATCGGGGATTATTACATCTTGTTTTGGTTTTTCTTTGGTTTATGTTTTTTTTGAAAGGTGCGTGAATGTTAAAAATCTTTTTTTGATTAGTTTTTTGTTTATATTTTGTTTTTCTATTTCGATTGGGGTATTTTGGGAATTTACAGAGTTTGGGTTTGATAAGTATTTTGGTTTTGATATGCAAAAGGATACTTATGTAGATAGTTTTAATACAATGAGTTTGGATAATGATGATGTGGTTGTTAGTAGGATTAGTGGTATTGATAGAACTTTGATTTATGTTCGTGGTTCGGTTGTTGTTTTAGATGATGGGTATTTGGATATCGGTCTTATTGATACGATGGAAGATTTGTTTATGAATGTTATGAGTGCTTTTGTTGTTTCTTTGTGTGCTAGTTTTTATGTTGCTAATAGGAATTGTTTTTCTTTTATGGAGCTTTTTAGGGTTAGTAGGGAGTGATTTTCTTTTTTTGTATTTTTGTTTTGGGTGTGTATATTTTTTGATATATTTGCACCATTTTTAGTTTTTTTCATAATATATTTTAGGTGATAGTTTATGAATTATAAAATTGTAGTGGATGCAGGACATGGAGGAGTTGATCCTGGTGCTGTTAATGGAAACTTACAGGAAAAAGATTTTACTTTAGAGGCTGCTTTATATATGTATGATAGGTTTAATGAACTTGGAATTCCTGTTAAACTTACTCGTGATACTGATGAGACGCTTTCTAAGACTGAAAGAGTTAGTAGGATACTTAATGCTTTTGGTAATAGAGATGATGTGATAGTTATTTCTAATCACATAAATGCGGGAGGTGGCGATGGT
>CAYVXN010000090.1:0-3455 GCA_964455135.1 uncultured Mycoplasma sp. | reverse complement strand
TATAACCAACTTTATCTCCTTTTTTTAAATTATTTATTTGAATAACTCTACTATGCAAACTAAATGTCGATTTTAAATTCAAATCTTTATCGGTAGTAAAACCATACATAATAAATCCTAAACGACAACCATTAACAAAATCAAGTTTTTTATATAATACAAGTGCAGGACTAGCAGAAATATGAAATATTGGTATTCTACTCTTATCAATATCTCCGATGATTTCTTGGTATTTATCAAATTGAGTATTTGTATCCAATGCATCACTAGCATTAAATATATGTGAATAAACTCCTTCAACAAAAACATTATTTTCCCAAAGTAAATTAATTGTCTTTTTAAAATCAATAGAATCAGCAATACCTAATCTATTCATACCAGTATTTACTTTAATATGAACTTTTAAATTTTTATCAAAAACATTAACTAATTCTAAAGCATAATCATAAGAACTAACAGTTATTGTTATATTATTTTTAACACATAAATCAATATATTCATAAGGAACAATTCCAAAACACAAAATAGGTATATCACTAAATTTTTCTCTAATACTAAGAGCTTCTTCCAAAGTTGCAACAGCTAAATAATTACAACCACCCTCAATAACAGATTGAACTGATTTTAAAGCACCATGTCCATAAGAATCAGCTTTAACTACTCCAAAATAATAATCATAATTATCAAACCTTTTAATAACTTTACTAACATTTTCTTTAATATTACTTAAATTAATTTCTGCATATGTTTTTCTTATGTAATCTTTCATCAACTTCTTCTCCCAACTATTATTCTGTCCTAAGTGCCTCAACTGGATCTTTTTTAGAAGCAATCCTAGATGGAATAAGTCCAGCGACTATTGTTAAAATCATACTAATAACAATAAGAATAATCGCACCAACTACAGGCAAAGATGCAATATTAGCAATACCTGTCATATTATATACAATAATAGAAGCAGGTATTGTAATTAAAACAGTAACCCCTATTCCTATTACTCCACTTGTAAGACCAATTATAAATGTTTCAGCATTAAATACTCTTGAAATATCCTTTTTCGAAGCTCCCAAACTACGAAGAATTCCTATTTCTTTTGTTCTTTCAAGTACTGAAATATAAGTAATTATTCCAATCATAATAGACGAAACAACTAAAGAAACAGCTACAAAAGCTATCAAAACATAGCTAATCATATTAATAATCTTCTTAACAGAACTCATCATCATTCCAACTAAATCAGAATAATTAATAATATCTTCATCATTACCAGCACTTTGTTGCTTTTTATTATAACTTTCAATTAAATCTGTAACTTTTTCTTTTGAATCAAAGTCTTTAGCATAAATATTAATTAAACTAGGATTATCTATATCAACATATCCTAAAGACTCTAAATTTGATTCATAAGTCGCTTCACTATATTTTTTATACTTTTCATAAAACTCTAATTTTTCACTATCAGAAAGTCCCATAACATATTTTTGTTGTTCAAAAGTCAAACTATCTAAAGAAAAATCCCCTTTTCCAAATTTCAAGCCCGTAAAAATATTTATTTTTTTATTATCAAGTTGATCTTTAACTATTTCTGCAGACTTTATTTCATTTATAACATAATGAGTAAGTTCTTTAGTATAACCTATTCCACCATACATCAAAAGATTATTAGTACTACTAGTAGGCTTAATAATACCAACTATTTCAAGTTCTTCTTTATCTTTAAGCATATTTTTTATGAACTTTTCATCATTACTTTTATCAATCCAAATACCATTTTCTTTTTCATAAGTATCAGTATTTAAAACAAGTTTAAACTTATCTCCTATAAAATCTTTATAATCATAAGATAACTCTTTAGATGACTTAATTTCTTCACCCTTAAGCATTTTATTCATATTATCAATAAGTTCATCTTGATCTAAATAACCCAAAGCATATAAAGTATAATCACTTATTTCTTCATTTTTATCTACTACTAAAACAACTTCATTTTTCTTAGCAGGCATCTTACCCTCAATAACTTCAAACTGACTATTTAATAAATCTTCATTATCATAAAGTTCTTTCCATACATCATTATCATTCATATTTTCAGACATAAACGATGAACTCATTTCATAAGCATCACCAAGTCCCATCTTATCAACAATTTCATTAGGATTAACTCTTATGATTTTGTTATTAATATCTTCATTATAAACATTTATCTTAAGTGGATAACCATACTGAATATTACTAGTATATTGTTTAAACTCACTACTATTATCAATGTAGTCTTTAAATTTTTTTAAATTATTACTACTTTTATCACTAGTCATAGCCTCTAACATATCGTTCATAATATTTTTTGTCTTTATTTTACCACTATCGTTATCATCACCTGTTTCAGTCATCTTCATCATTTCCTCTAAAAGTGAAGTAAAATCAACAGCATCTCTTTCTACCGTAACAGGATAAGAAGATAAAGTATCTTCCTCCACACCATCAATATAACTTTGAACTCCATTTGATAAACTAAGAATAAGTGCTATCCCAATAATCCCAATAGAACCCGCAAAAGCTGTTAAAAGTGTTCTTCCTTTTTTAGTTAATAAATTGTTAAAACTAAGATGAAGTGCTGTAAAAAATGACATTGAAGTTTTTTCACCAGAATCATCTTTTTTAATCTTTTCCTTTCCTTTATAGGGATTAGAATCATCTATAACTTTTCCATCTAAAAGTTTTATAATTCTAGAAGAATATTTTTCAGCAAGATCTGGATTGTGAGTAACCATAATTAAAAGTTTATCTTCAGCAATTTCTTTTAAAAGTTCCATTATTTCAACACTAGTCTTAGAATCAAGTGCCCCAGTAGGTTCATCAAGTAAAATTATATCGGGATCATTTATTAAAGCTCTAGCTATTGCAACCCTTTGCATTTGTCCACCAGACATTTGATTTGGCTTCTTGTTAATTTGATCTTTTAAACCAACTCTTTCCAAAACTTCCAAAGCTTTTTCTCTTCGCTCAAGTTTAGATACCCCAGATAAAGTAAGAGCAAGTTCAACATTAGAAAGAACTGATAAATGTGTTATAAGATTATAATTTTGAAAAACAAAACCAATCCTATGATTTCTATAAGTATCAAAATCCTTATCTTTATACTTTTTAGTAGAGGTTCCATTAATAACTAAATCTCCACTTGTATATCTATCAAGACCTCCAATTATATTTAAAAGTGTAGTTTTACCGCACCCAGAAGGCCCAAGTATAGAAACAAATTCACTATTTCTAAAATTAATATTAATTCCCTTTAAAGCATGAACAGTATCATTACCCATAATATAATCTTTTTTAATATCTATTAATTTAAGCATATATCCTCCATCCTTTATATTATATTTCCCAAATCAAATTATATCACAAAACAAAAAAAGTTGTTAAAAAAATACAACTTTAAACAATTTATATTATTTTAA
>CAYVXN010000089.1:0-3536 GCA_964455135.1 uncultured Mycoplasma sp. | reverse complement strand
ATTTATAATAGATGAGTCTACTATAGAGATATTTTTTGATAAATTTAGTAAATAATGATACTTTTTTACAATAGATAAAGCATAACTATCAAAGGTTGTGATGTAGGCACTGTCGATGTAGTCAAGTTGTTTTTTTAAGGACTCTTCTTTTTGAATAGCACTTCTAATTCTATTTTTCATTTCATTTGCAGCTTCATTTGTAAATGTAAGTACTAAAAGTTTATTTACATCTACTCCGTCTTTTAGTTTTCTAATTACCCTAGCGGTAAGTACTGCGGTTTTTCCAGACCCTGCTCCTGCGGAAACAATAATATTACTATTTTCTTTATCAATTGCAGATTGTTGATCTTTTGTCCAATTAGGCATTATTAGCACCTCCTAAAAAAGATAAGTCTGTGTCTTTTTCTATGTAAACTTCATCTTTTACTTCTTTAAAACAAATATCACTAAATTTGCAATACTTGCAACCTAAGTTTTCTTTTTCTTCTCTTTTTGGGGCAATATCAAAAGAAGCATTACATATTTCCTTAACAGCGTCTTCTATCTTTGAATCAGTTATTTTTACTAAACTTTCTATTTCTTCATTACTTAAAGTTTTAGAGTATCTAGAAAACTCTCCTTTACTGTCAAGTCTCATTGATTTTATAAACTGGCTGTTTTTATAAGTTTTATCAAATTCATAAAGTAAATCTTGATCAGAATTTGAATAACCATATAATAAAACATTTTCTTTTTTTAGATCTTCATAACTTTTTTTAGGATTTACTCCTACTTCACTGTTTAGAACTCTTTGTAAGTAAAACCCTGAAAAAACTACATTCTCTAATACATCACAGTTTTTAGCTAAGTATAAATAAACAGGAAGCTGCATAGAAAGTCCAAAAGGAACATATCCTAGGTCAATATCAGTATAACCTGTTTTATAATCAATAATCGCAGTAATTGTACGATTACCATCTTTTTTATACATAATTTTATCTATAAAACCTTTGAAGGTTACAGAAAAATCACCATAGTTTTTATTAACTTCAATTCTTTTCTCAAAAAGCATATCTTTTAAGTTACTATTATCAAGTTGTTTTTTTATAAAATCTAGAACAAAGATAAGTTCTTTTTTTAATTTATCTATAAAAAACTTTTCTTTTTTACTAAGAACTCTTTCATTTTCAGAAATAAACTTATCTACAAAATATAAAGCATCTTTTTCTTCTTTTAATCCATTTTCTAGAACATAGTGAAATAAACTTCCAAGATAGGCTTCAAATCTTTCTTCGTAAATATCAAGTTTTAAAACATTTGCTAAGTAATATCTAAATGGACATTTATAGAAGTTATCCATACTTGAGTATGCTAAGTTAAAGTGATTATCTAAATACTCTTTAAATAGTTTTTTATCAATACCTTTAAATCTATTGTTATAGCTATTATAAGAAGTATTTGGATAGTTACTATATAAATGTTTTAAATCATCAGTAATACTTCCTGTCTTTAAGTAATTATCAAGATATTTACAAGTTCTAAGATTAAATGAAAGTGTGCTATAGCAAGTATCTAAAGATACTTTAGTTTTTACTACTTCAAAACCTAAATCATTTATTAAATTAGAAGGATAAAAAGATCCAAATGGGGTTTTAGTTTTATAAGTTATTACTAAGTTTTTAATATTTAAAATATTATTAATAGTACTTTCTCTTTCGTTTTTATTTTTAACTAAAGTAGTGTCAAGTAAAAGATTATCTTTTAGGTTATCTGTTATAAACTCTTCATCTTTATAAACTGTGGGTATGCTATTTTGATTAAAGTTTGGCATAAATACATACATATTATCCTTTATAGGATAGTTTTTATAGTCTATTACTTCGATAGTGTTTTGTTTCTTTTCAGAAGGAATTAAAGTATTTTTTAAATCATACTTAATCATTTCTTCAACAATGTCATTATCTTCGAATATAATATATTTATTTATTACTTTAATTATTTTATTAAAGATTTCATTATCTTTATAAAGTGGTTTTAGTTTTTCTACTTTTTCTTTAATAGTTCCTTTCTCAGAAAGAAAAGAAGATGCTACTTTAGTAGAAATAAGTTTATTAGATTTATTATTTATTTCTAAGTTATACATAGAAAAAACTATTTTTAAAACATCTAGATAGTCATCATCTATATTAGTTAGCTTTATATCACTTAAATTAATGCCTTTTTCAATTAATTTAAGTATTTCTATAGCAATGTACTCTACTTCTTCGAAGATGTCTTCAAACTCGTAAATAGTGTGTTTATTATAGTTATATTCTTTTTTTATAACAGAAACATTAGAAATAGAAGATAATTTTGTTATTATACTATTTTCAAGTTTATTAAAATAGTTATAGTTATAAAAAATAATATTTTTATTTTTTAAATAGTCTAAAAAGTATTCATCACAATAAAGAAGATTATTATCTTTAAGTTCTTTTTTTATTTCAACTAAAGAAGAAAGTTTTTCATTATTATAATCTTTTTCTTCTATATAATATAAGTTTTGAAGATATATACTTGCTATTTCTCTTTTCAAAGAATAATTCTTCATTAAGTAATAAATAGATTTTTCATCATAATAAAAATAGATTCTTTCAATAAGCTCTTTCATATCCATAAACTTAATATTAAAAAGTTTTTCTTCTTTATTTAACTTTTTTAAAAGATCTAGTTTATAAGGGTATTCTGTTATAACAATTGTATTGTTTTCTAATTTTTCTAGTTTTTCCATTTTGTCCTCCTTAAATAATTTTAACAAAATTAATATTAAAATAATGCTAAAGAGATAATTTCTCTATAGCATTATCTATAGTTTTTTAGTAAAACAAGAACAATTATTAACAAAAAAGTTCTTGCCGCTTCTTGCGAAGCGGAAGGCAATCGGGACCCTGGCGGGAAAAGCCCGCTTGCCTTGTGCTTTATTATATTATTTGTATCACTATTTTTCGCCTGATTTTAGTAAACTAAAATCTAGGAAAAATAGTGATATTGTTGTTTGCCTTGCAAAAATTGGACAGTTGCCAAAAAAGGTGACATAGTCCTAACGGACTATGCTAGGGCGCCAACACCACCACGCGAGCCGAGAAGCTACGGTAGGCACAACCGAGTTCGTCGTCCGAGTTCATCACGCCTGCGTAAGCCCCAGCGGAGTAGTCACCGCCACGCAAGAACCAAGGTAGCGAAGCAGTTGCTACATATCCATAATCCGAATACCAACCTGTTGATGATGTTGCTGTTACTTCTTTTACTGCATCTCCTAATTTACTTCTTTTCTTTTGGGTATTACTTGTTCCAAAACTATATTTATCTAAGTATTTATTTTCTGGATAAACTATTCCTGTATAAGATGTATAAGAACCTGAATCATATATTATTCCGGTATATCCTGAATTATAAGACGTGCTATCTCCACTCATCATTGTTGTTCCATCATTTGATACTATGTTACCCATTACATATTCAAAAGCACCACCTGACATATCATATATTCCATAGATATTTCCTGTTGTTGAGGCACT
>CAYVXN010000088.1:0-3555 GCA_964455135.1 uncultured Mycoplasma sp. | reverse complement strand
GAAGAAAAATGTATTGAGTATAATAAAAACAGCTAATTTTAGAAAAAGTAACAAAACCAAAATCTTCTTTTCTTTTATTAACTTTAGTTGTATAATATATATTGATTTAAAGGAGGTAGACTATGGACGATAAAGTAAATGAAATAAGAAAAGCAAATGACATAGTTGAGGTAATATCAAGTTACCTACCTCTAACGAAAAAAGGAAAGAACTATTTTGGAGTTTGTCCTTTTCATGATGATACCAATCCTAGTATGAGTGTTTCAAGTGACAAACAAATATATAAATGTTTCTCTTGTGGAGCAAGTGGTAATGTAATAACCTTTGTCATGGAATATGAAAATGTTGATTTTAGAGAAGCACTTTCTATTCTTGCTAAAAGAGCAGGCATTAGTTTTAATACAGGAAATGTTAAAAATACCTCTACTAAATTTGATAAATATTACAAAATGTATGACTTAGCCCTTAAACTATATCAAAACAATATCAATAGTCATTTAGGAAAAAATGCTATAGAGTACCTAGAAAAAAGAAAAATATCAAAAGACTTAATAAAAGAATTTAAAATAGGACTTGCCATAGATAAAGATGCCCTTACTAAAGTATTAACTAAAAAAGATTACAGCACCATTGAAATGGAAAAATATGGTCTAGGAACAGGATACAACGATTTATATTTTAACAGAATCATGTTTCCACTTTTTGATACCAATAACAGAGCAGTAGGATTCTCTGGTAGAATTTATAACACCAGCGAAGGAAGTAAATACATCAATACCAAAGAAACACCAATTTTTAAAAAAGGAGAACTTCTATATAATTATTACAATGCCAAAGATCACGTTCGTTTATCTAAAAATGTAATTTTAGTCGAAGGATTCATGGATGTAATAAGACTTTATTCTGTAGGAATAAAAAACGTAGTAGCACTCATGGGTACATCTCTTACTAAAGAGCAAATAAATCTTTTAAAAAGATTATCCACAAATATATACATATCTTTAGATGGCGACAGTGCCGGAAAAAAAGCTGCTTTAAGTGTCGGAGAAGACCTTACAAATGCTGGGTGTAATGTCTTTATTATATCTTTAAAAGAAGACTTAGACCCAGATGAATATATCCTAAAATATGGCGAAAAAGATTATAAAAGTCTTTACGAAAACGCTACTCCCTATAGTGAATATAAACTTTATCACATGAGAGATGGTCTTAATCTTTCAAATCTAGAAGATAAAACAGATTACATCAATTCAGTATTAAAAGAAGTAAAACAAGAAGAAGATGAAATAAAACAAGAGTTCATCTTGAAAAAAATAGCTTTAGAATTTGATATAGACATAAATATTTTAAAAAATAACTTGAAAAAAATAGAAAAGTGTAGTAAAATTGAAGCGTTAAAAACAAAACCAGTGGCCAAAAAGAAATTAAATAAGTATACAAAAGCTACATACAATATTCTTTACATTATGATGAATAGTTATGAAAAAACAAAGATTTATGAAAAAAAACTTAACTATTTACCAATAAAAGAAGCAAGATATTTAGCAAATGAAATAATTTATGCTTATAAAATGAATGGCTCTTTGGTTTTAGCAGATTTTATTACTAGTTTAACAGATAAAGAAGAACTTCTTAATATTGCTAAAGAAGTACTTACTTTTGCAGGGGATGACGAGGCTAATTTTGAAGCATTCGAAGATTATATGACAGTGATAAGAGAATATAATACGAACCAAGAAATAAAAAGGTTAAAAGATTTAATGAATGAAGAAACAGATCCTGTCAAAAAAGCAGAAACACTAGAAAAAATTAGACTTGTAAAAATAGGGAGTGAAATTCAATGATTAATGAAATTAAATCCTTCGAAGAAAGAAAACAAGATTTATTAGAGCTGGGTAAAAAAAATGATAACAAAGTAACATTTGAAGAAATAGCAGAACATTTAAAAGGAATTGAACCTGACAGTGACTCACTAGATGAACTTTACAACATGTTTATGCAAAATGGAATTGAAATAGTATCAAATGAAGTAACTGATGAAGAAGACGATGAAGAGGAAGATAATGTAATAATAAGTGATTCTTCTAACAAAGATATAAAAATAAATGATCCTGTTAGAATGTATCTAAAAGAAATTGGTAGAATAAACTTACTTACTAGTGAAGAAGAATATGAATATGCTCTTCAAGTAGAAGAAGGAAATGAAGATGCTAAAAGAATTTTAGCAGAATCAAACCTAAGACTTGTAGTATCAATTGCAAAAAGATATGTAGGACGTGGAATGGCTTTTCTTGATTTAATTCAAGAAGGAAATATCGGACTTATGAAAGCAGTAGAAAAGTTTAATCCAAGTAAAGGATATAAATTCTCAACTTATGCTACATGGTGGATAAGACAAGCAATTACTCGTGCCATAGCAGATCAAGCTCGTACAATAAGAGTACCTGTTCATATGGTAGAAACAATAAATAAACTAGCTAGAGTACAACGTCAACTAACTCAAGAATTAAATAGAGAACCAACTGACAAAGAACTAGCAGATAAACTTGGTATAACTGAAGAAAAAGTACGTGAAGTAGTAAAAATAAGTCAAGAACCAGTATCACTTGAAACTCCAATCGGAGAAGAAGATGACTCACATCTTGGAGACTTCGTACCAGATGAAAGAATGATGTCACCAGAAGAATACGCAACTGCAGAACTTCTAAAAGAAGAACTTAGCAGTGTTCTTGAAACTCTTACAGAAAGAGAAGAAAAAGTACTAAAACTAAGATTTGGACTTGACGATGGACAATGTAGAACCCTAGAAGAAGTAGGACAAATATTCGGAGTAACTCGTGAAAGAATAAGACAAATAGAAGCAAAAGCTTTAAGAAAAATGAGACATCCATCAAGAAGTAAAAAACTAAAGGATTTTCTAACAGACTAATGAAAATTTCAAAAAGACTAAGAGTTATCGGAGATTTAGTAAAAGATAACTCTTTTATTTTAGACATTGGATGTGATCATGCTCTTTTAGATATCTATGTTGTCAAAAACAAAAAAAATATCAAAGCCATAGCAAGTGATATTAATGAAAAACCACTAAAAATAGCAAGAGAAAACATAAAAAAATATGACGCAAAAAACATAAAAATAACAAAAAAAGACGGACTTGAAAGCTACGAAGAAGGAGTAGATACCATCATCCTTTCAGGTCTTGGTAGTAAAACAATAGTAAGTATCCTAAAAAAAGATAAAGATATCTTAACAAAAATAGATAAACTTATTATCTCATCAAACAATGATTATCTCTTTCTTAGAAAAAGTATTTGTGATTTAGGATTCAAAATAGAAGAAGAACAAATAATAATAGATAAAAATAAATACTATCCTATTATTGTCTTTATCAAAGGAAAAGAAAAATATAATAGTTTTGAACTAAAATACGGACCAGTTCTTTTAAAAAACAAAGATAAAGTCTTTAAAGATTACTTAAAACTAAATAAAAAGAAACTATTAAAGATATATAATTCACTAAGTAATAAATATTTTTTTAAAAAGTACAAAATAAAA
>CAYVXN010000087.1:0-3572 GCA_964455135.1 uncultured Mycoplasma sp. | reverse complement strand
TTTGCTATCTTTTCATTTACTCCTAACCATTTTATGAAATCCTTCATTTTACTACCTCGCTTTGATTATACTATATTATTTTTTGTTTGTAGCGCAATTTTTACGCAATTTGGTATTTTTTGCCAATTTCGATTTTATTTTAGCACTTTGTTTTTTCTTTGTTAATACTTTTTTTCATGAAAAAAGAGAAAAATTATTATTTTTTTCCCTTTTTTTCAATTTTATCAGATATTATACTTGTTTTTGTTATTATGAAAACTATTAATAATAGTATTATTATATATATTATCATTCCTAGTGTTTTATCGTTTAATGCATAAATTATTGAAGCAAATGCAAATAAGATATTCATGGCATATATTGCTAAAACTGTATTTCTATGCGATAAACCTAAGTTAAGTAATTGATGATGAAGATGTAATTTGTCTGGTTTTGATATTGGTTCTTTTTTTATTGTTCTTCTTATTATTGCAAACAATGTATCTAATATAGGTATTCCTAGTAATAATATTGGTATGAAAAAAGATGTCATTGTTATTGTTTTAAATCCTAGCAGTGAAATTGTTGCTATCATAAAACCTTGAAACATTGATCCAGAGTCTCCTGAAAAAATTTTTGCTGGATGAAAATTATGACAAAGAAATCCTAGAGATGCTCCGAGCATTATAAATGATAATGAAACATCTAAACCTCCGAAGCTTGCTTTTATAAAAGCAATAATTCCTATTGTAAAGTAGAATATACTACAAGTTCCTGTTGAAAGTCCATCTAGTCCATCGATTAAATTTATTATATTTATACATGCTATTATAAATAAAATAGTTAAAGGATAGGCGAATATTCCAAAATCAATGTGTAATCCTGCGATAGTAATTTTATCTAATGCTATCCCACCATAAAATAACACTACAGACGCAGCGATTATTTGTCCTATCAATTTTGTTTTCGCCCCTAGAGGTCTAATATCATCTATCACGCCAACTATCACTATGATAAATGCTCCAATTAAGATTGAATTCATTTGAAGGCTTTGAACTCCAAAGAGCATGTAACCAAACAAAAATGTTAAAAATATTCCTAATCCTCCAAGTCTTGGCATGGGTGTTTTGTGAACTTTTCTTTTATCTGGTATATCCATTGCGCCAATGTGTTTTGCTATTTTTTTGATGTAAAATGTTATAAAAAAACAAAATAGAAAACATGTCAAAATTATTATAATGATATGTGTATAATTACTTAAATCTAACATAAAATCACCTAATGTTATTATAACATCTTATAAAAAAAAAATATAGATAAACATTATTTATCTATATAATAAAGTTTTTCTAACATTATACCTGTTCCTTCTGCTACACAAGAAAGTGGCTCTTCTGCTTTAAAAACTGGAACTTTTAATTCTTCTTGTAAAAGTTCTGGAAGTCCTTTTAAAAGTGCTCCTCCGCCAGTAATTATTATTCCTTTTTCTATAATATCTGCAGATAGTTCTGGTGGAGTTTGTTCTAAAACTACTTTTATCATGGCAATTATCTTTTTTATGCTATCTTGCAGTGATTGTTCTATTTCATCACTTGTTATTGTTATCGTTTTTGGGAGTCCGCCAACTAGATCTCTTCCTTTGATTTCTAGTTTTTCTTTATTTTTGCCTTGTTTTACTGTACCTATTTTTATTTTTATATTTTCTGCGGTTTTTTCACCAATTAGTAATTTATATTTTTCTTTGATAAAATCTATTATATTTTGATCAAAAGTATTTCCAGCAGTTTTTATTGAAGCACTGGTTACTATGTTTCCTAGTGATAGTACTGCTATATCTGTCGTTCCTCCGCCTATGTCTACTACCATATTTCCTTCTGGTTTTCCTATGTCTAATCCTGCTCCTACTGCTGCTACTTTTGGTTCTTCTTCTACAAAAACTTTTTTTGCTCCAGTTTTTTCTGCTACTTCTTTGATAGCATTTTTCTCTACTTCTGTTATGTTTGATGGACAACATATTAAAATTCTTGGTCTGGTTATTTTTGTTCCTAGTTTTACTTTTTTCAGGAAGTGTTCTAGTAAAGATTCTACCATGTCAAAATTTGCTATTACACCATCTTTCATTGGCTTTATTGCTCTTAGTTTACCTGGAGTCTTCCCAAGCATACTATTTGCTTCAGTTCCTACTGCTATTACTTCTTTGGTTTCTTCATCTATTACTATAACACTTGGTTCGTTTAAGACTATACCTTCTCCTTTTACATAGATTAAAACATTTACTGTTCCTAAGTCTATTCCTATATCTTTGCTAAACATATTAATTTCCTTGATTATTTTCTAAAAAATCTTCTGGGTTAACTAGGATGTTTTCTTTGTATAGTTCAAAATGTAAGTGATTTCCTAAATCACTACTTATGTTATTAGTACCACTTGTTGCTATTACTTGGCCTTTTGTTATTTGATCATTTTCTTTTACTGTAACGTCCTTTATGCTTTGATATACACTTATCATATTATTGTTGTGTTCAATTTTTACTGTGATACCTACTATGTCATCTTCTGTTACTGAAATAACTTTTCCATCGGCGATTGCATTTACATCAAAAACATTTTTACTTATATAGTCTACTCCTGTATTTTGAATATATGTGTTTTCATAATAAATAATTGAATCTTCTTGATTTTCTGATTCTTCTTTATAATCGTAATAACTTTTTCCTATTTCTACTGAAGTATCTGTATAAGGCCTTACTATTTCATCAGTTGTTTCTTCTTTTGATACTGGCATTATGTTATCTGTTAATACTTCATATGACACATATTCTAGGTTTTCTTGTAGTTTATCTTCTGCGACTGTTAAAGATTTTGTTATTGCGTAACTCAATAGGCATACTAGGGCTACTACGGATACTACTATTCCATGTAATAAATAATATTTTGAACTTCTTTTTGTCATATAAAATCACCTCATTATAAGTTTTTACAAATAATGAGGTTTTATACATTTTTTAAATAATTTTTGAATATGTTGCACAGTCGTATATAAAGTTTGTTACTAAATATATCATAGATATTGCTATAAAGAAGATAAATAATCTTGCTCCAAATACTTTGTTTTTTTTGAATATTTTATTAATATTTATAGAATCTAGTGAAAGTATAACAAATGGTGTTACTATGGTATATAACAAGAATTTAGTTAGCATTTTCGTACTCTATTATTTGATTTATTCTTCTTTGGTATTTTTCTTCTTTGTTTGGAGTTGATGTTAAAAATATTTTTATCATTTTTAAGGCTTCTTCTGTTGAGGTTTTACCTGATAGTGCTATTACGTTTGCGTTATTATGTTCTTTTGCTAGTTTTGCTTCTTCTATGTTTGATATTTTAGCACACATTACTCCTTTTACTTTATTAACTGCGATTGATATTCCTATTCCTGTACCACATATTGCTATTCCTAGATCTGCTTTTTTATTTTTGATTGCTTCTCCAAGAGCTATTCCGTATTTTGGAAAATCTACTGACTCTTCACTATTGGTTCCTAAATCTAGTATTTGATATTCTTTTTGTAAATTTTCGATAATTTCTTGTTTTA
>CAYVXN010000086.1:0-3666 GCA_964455135.1 uncultured Mycoplasma sp. | reverse complement strand
GGTTTTTCTAGATGGTGTACAGATAAAGAAATGAAAAAAACATTATCAGAACTTAGTGTTACTGATGATGAATATGAACATGCTGGATTTCCCCTTGTTAGTGATGGAGAAAGATTATGGGTAGATGATGATAATAGTCATAATCTTGTAATAGGGTCTACTGGTACTGGTAAAACTCAGTGTATAATTCATCCACTTGTTAAAATTCTTGCTAAAAAAGGTGAGTCAATGATAGTAACTGATCCAAAAGGTGAAATCTATCGTGAAAGTGCAGGACTTTTAAAACAAAAAGGTTATCAAATAATTGTACTTAATTTTCGTGATCCACAACGTGGTAATACTTGGAATCCACTTCACTTACCATATAAATTATATAAACAAGGTAATACTGACAAAGCAATGGAACTTTTAGATGACCTGGCTGCTAATATTCTTTATGAAGAATCATCTGCTAATAAGGATCCATTTTGGGAAAAAACTTCTGCAGATTACTTCGCAGGTCTTGCCTTAGGACTTTTTGAAGATGCTAAAGAAGAAGAAATTAATATAAATAGTATCTCAGTTATGACAACTGTAGGAGAAGAAAAATTTGGTGCAAGAAGTACTTACATAAAAGAATACTTTAATGGAAAAAACCCAGCCGGAGCAGCCTATACTTGTGCATCAGGAACAATATTTGCTCCAGAAGATACTAAAGGATCTATTCTTTCAACTTTTAGACAAAAGATTCGTCTTTTCTCTTCTCGTGAAAACTTATCAGAAATGCTTTCTCAAAATGACTTTGATATTGATTCAATAGGAAAACAAAAAACAGCAGTATTTATGATAATTCAAGATGAAAAGAAAACTTATCATGCTTTAGCAACAATTTTCATTAAACAATGTTATGAATCTTTAATTGATGTTGCACAACACACTGAAAAAGGTTCACTTCCTGTAAGAACTAACTTTATTCTAGATGAATTTGCTAATATGCCACCTTTAAAAGATATAACAACAATGATTACCGCAGCGCGTTCTAGGCATGTTAGATTTACTATGATAATTCAAAACTTTGCTCAGCTTGACTCGGTTTATGGTAAAGATGATGCTCAAACTATTCGTAGTAACTGTAACAACATGTTATATCTTTTAACTACAGAGCTTGCAGCACTTAAAGAAATAAGTGAATTATGTGGAGATAAAATGGTAAAAGTAGGAAAAGGTGACAAAGAACACGAAGAAGCAAGACCTCTTGCAACAGTCGCAGATCTTCAAAGAATGAAACAGTTTGAAGCAATAGTAAGAAGAATAAGACTTAATCCCTATAAAACAAGACTTAAACCTAATTTTGAAATTGATTGGGGCATACCAAAATTAGATGCAGATCCTTTTGTAGAAAGACAAAAAAAATCAGTTAAAGTTTTTGATTTAAAAGAATTTATTAAAAATCAAAGAAAAGATAAATTTATGAATATGGTAGAAAGTGCAGGAGCTAATCCT
This sequence comes from uncultured Mycoplasma sp., assembly GCA_964455135.1. GTDB lineage: Bacteria > Bacillota_I > Bacilli_A > RF39 > UBA660 > UMGS1449. The sequence goes on along the minus strand of CAYVXN010000086.1, from coordinate 2,184 downwards.
TCTGGTGGAATGATGCCAGGTATGTCACCTTTCGGAGGAGTTAATCCATTTGAAACTTTAAAAAATAATAATCAAATGAATACTAATACACCAAATTCTAACCCAGAACTAGGCTTTAACGTCGATGATTTAGTTAAAAAAATAGATGCTAAAATCGCAGAATTGGAAAAAGAAGAAAAATTAGAAGAAGAAAAACTAAAAAAACAAGCAGAAGATAAAAAAAATGAGGAAGAAAGCAAAAAACAAGAAGAAACAATCAATAACACACAACCAGAAAAGGAACATGAAAATTTAGCAGAAGAAAAATTAAAAGAAGATGTTTTGATAACAAATGAGAAAGAAAAAGAATCACAAAATAAAAAAACAAATCCAGTTGCAGAAATAGCGCCAACTATGTTCGCAGGATTTATGAATAAAATAGACACTGCTATGGAAGAAGAAAATAAAACTTCTTCTAATGAAAAGACTATTCCTGTTCATAATAGTGAAGCACCAAAAATAAATGGAATTCCTCATAAACAAAATATAACACCAATGCAAAAATCAGAACCTGTAAAAAATTCTGAAATATCAAAATATAGAGTAACAGATGATCAATTTTTCGATGATTTCTTTGATGAATAAAAAATATATGAAACTAGAGACATTAATTATCTAGTTTTTTTATTTGATGTTAGAAACTGAAAATCAAATTTTAAATAACAGAATATATAAATAATAAAAACTAATATATTTAATTAATAATTAATTTTTATCAACAAACAAAGGTCAAAAGCATAAATTAAACTAGAGGGGTGATGAAGTGGCAAACTATAGAGAAATCGTTACCAAAACAGTATTAGGAAAAGGAAAAAAAACTTTTACTAACCATTATTCTTTAACACCAGAAGAAACTCCATCAACTATACTGGGATGTTGGGTAATAAATCACAACTTTGAAGGTTCAAAAGAAAACAATAAAATTAGAGTAAAAGGAACATGCGATGTAAACATTTGGTATTCTTATGATAACGATACAAAAACAATAGTATCAAAACAAACTATCTCTTACGATGAATTGTTAAATGTAACCAAAAAAAGAGAAAGTAACATAAACAATAATAGCGAAGTAATAGTAAGAAGTCTAGGTGGACCTACTTGTACCAAAGTAGAAATACAAAATGGAAAAATAGAATATGACATAAGAAAAGAATTAGGAATAGAAATAGTCGGAGATGCTAAAGTAAGAATAGCGGTAGATGAAAATGAAGATGAATGGGAAGAAATAACAGATGAAGATGATAAAGAAAACATAATGGAAGAGATAGATAAAACAGTAAAAGAAGATTTTATACAAGAAAATAAATAAGCTTATAAATAACACTCTATATTTATAAGCTTTTTTTTGTTATAATAAAAAAGTAAAGTAATGGAGGAAGTATGAAAAAAAGACAAAAACAAAACTTAAAAAAAATAATAGGATCTTTAATAGTAATAATCATAGTTTTAGCAATAGGATACTCAAAAGGAGAAACAACTGAAGTTTTAAACAATATCAAAACGTCGATACTAGGTATTAACGAAACAGAAAAATCATATGACATCGGAGAAATCCCAGAATATAGTAACAAACCATATGTAATAATAAATAACAATAATCCTAATTTCAAAAAAACAGATTTTAAAGCAAAATCATTCGAAAAATATAGTAATTTAGATAGTCTAAACAGATGCGGAACTGCCTATGCAAACATTAGCAAAGATACCATGCCAACAGAAGAAAGAGGAAAAATAGGTATGATAAAACCATCTGGATGGCACACAGTAAAATATGACATAGTAGAAGGAAAATATCTTTATAATAGATGTCATTTAATTGGCTATCAATTAACTGGAGAAAATGCAAATGAAAAAAATTTAATTACATGTACCCGTTACATGAATACAGTAGGAATGTTAGAATTTGAAAATAAAGTAGCAGATTACATAAAAGAAACAAATAATCATGTTCTTTATAGAGTAACTCCAATATTCGAAGAAAATAACCTCCTAGCAAGCGGAGTCCAAATGGAAGCCCAATCAGTCGAAGATAATGGAAAGGGAATAAAATTCAATGTTTATGTTTATAATGTTCAAGAAGGTATAACAATAGATTACAAAACTGGAGAAAGCAAATTGTCTAATTGATGTCAACTATCAAAAAAA
>CAYVXN010000085.1:0-3788 GCA_964455135.1 uncultured Mycoplasma sp. | reverse complement strand
ATTTTTTTATTGCTAACACCAGTAAGGTAGAAAGTAACAAAATGATAGCAATGAGTTTTAAAACTTTAACAATAAAAGTCTTAGTTTTCATCGATATCTACCTCCTTTCCTTTTCAAGATTGGAGGACGACACTCACATCAAATGTTCCTAATAGAAATTATATACTAATTTATATATTTAAACAAGTGAACAATTAAGAAAAAAGTTTATTTATTTTTTACTAGTATTTATGATTTCCTTACAGAGTTTTTAATCAATTGTCATAAAAATGTAAAAATAGTTAAATCCGTGTTATAATTTAATAAAAAGTTTGAGGTGGTATAGTGAAAAGTAAATATTTAAAAGTAATGTTTGGCACAACAAGTGGTGCAAATAAAAATTTAGAATATAAAATTGGTGAAGTAAATGTAGCGGATAACTGGAATCCCACTGCTGAAAAAGGAAGAGATTTTGGTGGATTTAATTATGCAACAGAAGATTGTATATTAAGGTGGCTACATAGAGGTGATTATGTTTATGATGTTGAAATACCAGAAGATGCTGAAAATGTAAAAATTGAGGGTGCCACAACAATATATAGAGCTAATAAAATTATAATTTCAAATCCTAGAAAAATAACTGATGAGATGGCCTTTGAATTTTATAAAAAATCTAACATACCAGAATTATCTTATTACACAGCATTAGCAGCAGTATCAGTTATGAACTATAGAAATACTGCTATTCAAATGTTTAGAGATAAAGTTAATGAAGAAAATATTAATATAGTGCTAGAAGAGTGGAATTATTTTATGAGTAAAGGCGATCGTAGCAAAGCTAATGAAACCGTAAAAATGATTAATGATTATTTATTAGAAGTTAAATCTGAGTTATTAATCTCTATTAATACAGACAAAGAACCTTATATAAAAGAATTGTCCAAAGATAAAGTTATAAATATAACTGGTGAAAGTGGTAGTGGTAAGTCATATTTTAGTAATAAATTTATAAATAACGATAATTATATAGTAATTGATACTGATTTAATTTTTAGTAATAAATCAACTGATGATAAATATCTTTTAGGATTAAGAGAAATTTTCAAGGATAAAAACAAAAATTATTTGATTACTAATTTTGATGCTTCTTATAAAGAAATATTAAATTACTTTAAAAACACTGATAAAACTATTGTGATTGATTCAGCACAATTTAGAAATATTAAAGATTATTCTATTTTAAAAGGAAAAATAATAGTTATGAGGACTTGTATTGATACTTGTTATGAAAGGTGTATTAATAGATGGAAAACACTAACAAAGAATTATACAAATGAAGAATTAGAAAAATATTCTAATAAAAAACTGGGTATGTATACTTGGTATAAATCGTTAAATAAGTTTTTACAAAATATAGAAAATTTATAATATAAATAACAAGTTAATACATAAATCTATTTTTTATCATTTAAATAAAAAAAGTCTCATACAATTTATCAGGAGGAAAATATTATGATAAATAAACAGGGACTATGGTTTTTAACTCTTTTTAGTTTGATATTAGTATTAAGTATTTATTATATAACTATGCCAAACGAAATTTTTAAAAGTGAAGAAGTAACAACTAAAACAGAAAAAACAAATAGCGAAAGCGAAGAAAAATCTAAAGAGGTTAATAGTCAAAACACTAGCTATATTGAAACTTTAAAGATAGAATTAGATTCAGAAAGAGCTGAAATACTAGATACTTTACAAGAAATTTTAAATGACAAAACAAAAACAAGTGATGAAAAGAATAAAGCTTATGAACAAATGAAAGAAATTAACAATTTAAAAGCAAGTGAAGAACAAATTTCTAAGAAGATAAAAGAAGAGTATTCTATGGATGCTTATGTTAAACAAGAAGATTCTAATATAGAAATAGTAATAGATAGTAAAGAACATGATATAAAACTTGCTAATAAAATTATGAGATCAGTTCAAGAAGAATTTGATGAAGCAATGAGCATATCAATAAAGTTTTCCTAAAAACAGGGCATTTTCTCTCACCAAAAGGTGATTTTATTCATAAAATAATATGAATAATATAAAACCACCCAGGACTGGAAAGTGAGGGAAAAATGAGAGAAAAATCAATACTTACAAAAAGAGAAAAAGAAGTATTCCTACTGCTGGTTAAAAATAAATCTACTAAAGATATAGCTTTAGAATTAGGTATAAGTGAAAAAACAGTTAGAAATCATATATCAAATGTAATGCAAAAGTTAGGAGTTAAAGGAAGAGCTTCAGCAGTTGTGGAATTATTAAAATTAAATGAAATCACACTTTAGACATGTTATAAAAAACATGTCTTTTCATATAATTTTATAGGAGAGATATTTATGCTAAAAAGAAAAGCTCTAAATAGAATATTTTTGACAACTGTTATCTTTTTTGTAGTATTTACTCTATATAATTTAAAAGAAATAAGTATTAATAATGAAATAAAAAAAAGTTCTAATAACAAAGAAGAAATAATTTATACTTTAAACGATGATAACTACGTGTCAAAAACAAGTATTTATGTAAGTAAAGTTCTTACTTTAGAAGATAAAATAAGAGAAAAGCTTGAAACCATGGTTGAAGAAAACAATAAAAATGCTCTCTTACCAAGCTATTTTAATCCAATACTTCCTGAAAATACTAAAGTATTAGATGTAATAGTAGAAGACAGCCTTGTAAAAGTTTACTTTTCCAAAGAATTATTAAATATTACAGAAGAACAATCTGAAAAGATGATTGAAGCAATTGTTTATACTATAACAAATGAAAACATCTTAGGAGTCGAGATATATGTAAATGATTCAATGCTTAAATATGTTCCTCATACAAAAAAAGAACTTCCAGCAGTCCTTACAAAAGATATAGGAATAAATAAAACTTATGAAATATTTAAATCAAATGATATTTCTAAAATAGTAATGACTTATTATACGAGTAGTAATAATAATAGTTATCATGAAGTACCTGTTACAAAATATGTAAATGATGATAGGGAAAAATTAGAAATAATTTTTGAAGAATTAGAAAATCCTAGTTTAGATAAAAAATTAATAAACTTATTAGAAAATATAAAAATAAATAGTTATAAAATTTATGATAAAAAGATTATAATTGATATAAATAAAGAATTAAGTAGTAAAGAAGAATTTCTAGTTTTAAAGTCAATTTTTGATAATTATGATAAAGAAAAGGTGGAAATTTCCGTTAATGGAGTAAAAAATATAGAAAAAACAAAAAAAGATATTGAAAATTAAAGTTATTTATTGTATAATCAAAGAGCATTAGTTTTTGATTAATGCTTAAGCGTCCTGGTAGCTCAGCAGGATAGAGCAATGGCCTTCTAAGCCATCGGTCAGGGGTTCGAATCCCTTCCAGGACGCCATAAACGGGAAGTGGCTCAACTTGGCAGAGCACTTGGTTTGGGACCAAGGGGTTGCAGGTTCAAATCCTGTCTTCCCGACCAATTAAAAAAAATTAGCTCTTAGGGAAGCCCTTAAGAGTTTTTTTGTTAAAAAAGTTATAAAGGTGGTTTTATGGAAATAAAAAAAACAGGAAACTTTGAACAAGATACTTGTAATCATGTGTTTAGACCTATAAGCACTAATGTAGAAAAAACACCAGAGGGATTCTACAAATATGAAGAAGATTACAAAGAGGGAGAAATGTTCAATATGTACATATGTGATAAATGTAGCAGAATAGTAACAGTAGATTTTAACATAGAAGACGATAGCCCTGTTAAAGAATTTGAACAAGAATTTAAAGTT
>CAYVXN010000084.1:0-3907 GCA_964455135.1 uncultured Mycoplasma sp. | reverse complement strand
AATAACGAAGGAAAAAAGGTGAGAGGTATGAAAACAGATGATTTTGATTACTATTTAGATGAATCCTTAATAGCGCAAACTCCGCTTGAAAAAAGAGATGAATCAAGATTAATGCTTGTTGATAAAAAAGAAGGTTTTTATAAACATGAAAAGTTTACTAACATAATAAATTATTTAAATAAAGGAGACGTTCTTGTTTTAAATAACACCAGAGTTATTCCTGCTAGAATAATTGGAGCAAAAGAAACAACTGGAGCAGTTATTGAACTTCTTTTACTAAAAGATTTAGGTAATACTTGGGAGTGTCTAGTAAAACCTGCAAGAAGAATAAAAAAAGGTGATGTAATCTCTTTCGGAGAAGGTAAGTTAAGGGCAGAGTGCATAGAAGAATTTGATGAAGGAATAAAACATTTTAAATTTATTTATGAAGGAATACTTTTAGAAATTTTAGAAGAACTAGGTACTATGCCACTTCCTCCGTATATTCATGAAAAGTTAAATAATCAAGAAAGATATCAAACAGTTTATTCAAAAGTAAGTGGTTCAAGTGCTGCTCCTACCGCAGGACTTCATTTTACAAAAGAGCTTTTAATAGAAATAGAAGAAAAGGGAATTGAAGTTTTATACGTTACACTTCATGTTGGACTTGGAACTTTTAGACCTGTAAAAGTAGATGATGTAACAAAACATAAAATGCATAGTGAATATTATGAAATGAGCAAAGAAGTAGCAGAAAAACTTAACAAAGCAAAAAAAGAAGGAAGAAAAGTTATAAGTGTTGGAACTACTACTACTAGAGTACTAGAAACAATTATGGATAAATATAATGAGTTTATTCCTTGTAAAGGTGAAACAGATATATTTATTTACCCTGGATTTAAGTTTAAAGCAATAGATTCATTAATAACTAATTTTCATCTTCCAAAATCTACCTTAGTAATGCTTGTTTCTGCTCTTGCAGGAAAAGAAAATATTTTAAATTCATATAAAATAGCAGTAGAAGATAAATATCGCTTTTTCTCATTTGGAGATTCGATGATGATTGGAGATTTTAATAATGACAAAGATAAAATATAATTTAATAAAAGAAGATAAAAATACTAAAGCAAGACTTGGAGAAATAGAAACTAAGTATGGCAAATATTCTACTCCAATGTTCATGGCAGTAGGGACACGTGCTACAGTAAAAACATTATCACCAGAAGAGTTATACGACTGTAACTGTGGTATTGTTCTTGCTAATACTTATCATTTATGGCTTAGACCAGGAGAAGATTTAGTAAAAAAAGCTGGTGGTATTCAAAAATTTATGAATTATAATGGTCCAATGCTTACAGATTCAGGTGGTTATCAAGTGTTTTCTCTTGCTAAACCTAAAGACATAAGTGAAGAAGGAGTAAAGTTTAAAAGTCATATTGATGGAAGTAATTTATTTTTAACACCAGAAAAAAGTATTGAAATTCAAGAAAAATTAGGAAGTGACATTGCTATGAGTTTCGATGAATGTCCTCCGGCAAGTGCTAGTTATGAATATATGAAAAATAGTATTGAGAGAACACTTAGATGGGCAAAAAGAGGAAAAGATGTTCATAGTAACGAAAATCAATGTTTATTTGGAATAGTTCAAGGTGGGCCTTATGAAGACTTAAGAAAATTCTCTGCAATTGAAACAGTAAAAATGGACTTTGATGGCTACAGCATTGGAGGAGTAGCAAATGATGGAGAATCAAAAGAAGATATGTATAAAGCAATAGATTACTCAGTGCCTTATCTTCCTAAAGATAAACTAAGATATCTTATGGGAGTAGGAGAACCTCTAGATATTCTAGAAGGAGTAGCACGTGGTGTTGATATATTTGACTGCGTTCTTCCTACAAGAATAGCAAGACATGGAAATGCCTTTACTAAACATGGAAAAATAAATATAAAAAATGCTAAATATAAAGAAGATTTTACCCCAATAGAAGACTCTTGTGATTGCTATGCATGTAAGAACTATACAAAAGCTTATATTAGACACTTAATTAATGTTGGAGAAACATTTGGTCAAAGACTTTTATCTATTCATAATATTAGATTCTTAACTAAACTTACTGAAGAAATAAGACAGTCTATTAAAAATGATAATTTTTCTTCTTATAAAGAAGAGTTTATCAAAAATTATCAAAAAAAATAAAAATAATTAGTTTTTATGATAAAATAAATTAAAGGGATGTGAACTTATGAAACTAAAAAACAGTTTTTTCTATACTTTAAGAGAAGACTCAAAAGAAGAAGAAAGTAAAAGTGGTAATTTATTAGTAAAAGCAGGTTTTATTAAAAAATCTTCAAGTGGAGTTTACATGATGATGCCACTTGGATTTAAAGTATTACAAAATATTGAAAAAATAGTTAGAGAAGAAATGAATAAAGCTTCTGCTCAAGAACTTTTAATGCCTTCGCTTATTCCAGAAGATGTTTATATTGCATCTGGAAGAAGAGAAAATTTTGGTAGTGATATGTTTTCTTTAAAAGATAGAATAAGTAGAAATTATGTACTTGGTCCAACACATGAAGAACTTTTTGTAAGTGCTGCTTCTATGAAAATAAGATCTTATAAAGATATGCCATTTAATATTTATCAAATAGCTACTAAGTTTAGAGATGAACCACGTCCAAGATATGGTCTTATTAGAGTTCGTGAATTTATTATGAAAGATGCTTATAGTTTTGATATAGATGATGAATCTTGTAACAAGTCTTATCAAAAAATGTATAATGCATATAAAAATATCTTCGATAGAGTAGGACTAGATTATAAAATAGTAAAAGCTGATACTGGAGTAATGGGAGGACTTTTATCTGAAGAATTTCAAGCAATAACAGATATTGGCGAAGATGTTTTAGTTTTATGTGAAGAATGTGACTTTGCATCAAATATTGAAGTTTGTCCATCAAAAACATTAAAAGAAGAAGAAAAAGAAGATCAAAAAGAAAAAGAACTAATCGAAACACCAAATATCGGAGTAATAGAAGATCTTGTAAAAGCAGGATTTAATATAAATAAATTAACTAAAACTTTAATATATAAAGTTGATGATAAGTATTATGCATGTGTTATCCCAGGAAATAGAGAAGTAAATGAACTAAAAATAAGAAAACTAGTAGAAGGAAAAAATATAGAACTAGCAAGCACGGAAGAAGTAGAAAAAGTAACATCTGCTAAAGTAGGGTTTGCTGGACCTATCAATATAAATATTCCAGTAATTATAGATGAAGATGTAACAAAAATGAAAAACTTTTTAGTGGGTGCTAATAAAACGGATTATCACTTTATAAATGTTAATTTAAGTGATATAAAAGACTATAAAGTAGGAGACATAAAAGAAGTTAAAGAAAATGATTATTGTCCTAAATGTGGTAAAAAACTACATTTTAAACATGGTATAGAAGTAGGAAATACCTTTAAACTTGGAGATAAGTATTCAAAAATAATGAATCTTACATATTTAGATCAAGATAATAAAGAAAAATATCCAGTAATGGGTTGCTATGGTATTGGACTTGGTAGGATACTTGCAAGTGTTGCAGAACAACAAAACGATGAAAATGGTCTTATTTGGCCTTTAGAGATAGCACCATTTAAAGTAGCAATAGTACTTTTAAATGACTCTGCAAAAGAATATGCAAACGATCTTTATGATAAATTAAATAGTATGGGAATAGATACTTTACTTGATGATAGAGATGAAAGAGCAGGAGTTAAGTTTAATGATATGGATTTAATAGGTATTCCAATTAGAATAACAATAGGAAAAAAATATTCTGATGGTTTAGTAGAACTTAAATTAAGAAAAGATGATAAAGCAACAGAAGTGGAAATAGATAGTTTAATTTCTAAAGTAAAAGAAATGATTTAACAAAAAAA
>CAYVXN010000083.1:0-3994 GCA_964455135.1 uncultured Mycoplasma sp. | reverse complement strand
CATGTGGAAACTGTTTGTGTTTTAAAACGAAGATAAGTTTTATAAAATAACTGTTTGATAGATTAAAAACTGTATAATTTATTACTTTGTATTTGTTATGAAATTTATAATAAAAGAATGAATTTAATAAAAAAGGAGAGATAAATATGGAAAAAATATGTCAAAGCTGTGGAATGCCTTTAACAAAAGAGCAATTAGGTACTAATAAGGATGGTAGTATTAATGGAGATTACTGTAAGTATTGTTATGAAAAAGGAGAATTTATTGATAAAGTTTCTATGAACGAATATATAGAAATGTGCTCTAAATACGGAGATCAAGCTGGAATGACTAATGAAGAAATGAAAGATTATTGCTCTAAATTATTTCCTACTTTAAAAAGATGGAAAAATGATTAATTAATCAATAAATAAAAGATTAGATTATATATGTGATGTGTCTAATCTTTTATTTTTACTAAAAATAGTATATAATTGTTTTATAAAAGTTTTATTATAAAGTTTTAACAATGTTTATATAATAAATTAGATAGGAGGAAGTAAATGAAATATTTAATCAATGCATTTAGAGGTTTTTGTATGGCACTTGCAGATAGTGTTCCTGGTGTAAGTGGAGGGACAATTGCATTTATACTTGGATTTTATGATAAATTTATAACATCATTAAATAACATTATCTTTGGTAATAGAAAAGAAAAAAAAGAAGCTTTATTATTTTTGATTAAATTAGGTATTGGATGGATAATAGGTATGATATCAGCAGTTCTTGTGCTTACTAATTTATTTGAAAGTCATATATATGCAGTTAGTTCAGTATTTTTAGGATTTATCATGTTTTCTATACCTTTAATAATAAAGGAAGAAAAAAAGTGTTTAAAAGGAAAATATAAGAATTTAATATTTTCTGTATTTGGAATTATTATTGTATCACTTATTACTTATTTTAATCCTGCATCAGGAAAATCTAGCTTTATAAATGTAGGAGATTTTAGTTTTGGATTAGCTATTTATGTATTTATAACTGCGATGATTGCTATATCTGCAATGGTGCTTCCTGGTATTTCTGGATCGACTTTGCTTTTAATTTTCGGACTTTATATACCTATTATGACTGCAGTTAGAGAAGTTCTTCATCTTGATTTAAGTTATCTTCCAGTGCTTGTTATTTTTGTTTTTGGTGTTTTAGCTGGTGTAATTCTTGTTATTAGATTAATAAAAATAGCATTAGAAAAATATAGGAGTCAGATGATATATTTGGTTTTAGGACTTATGATTGGTTCATTTTATGCCATTGTAATGGGGCCTATGACACTTGAAGTTCCTAAAGATCCTATGAGCTTTTCAACATTTAATATTATTTGTTTTATAATAGGTTTTCTTCTTGTGTTTGGTCTTGAAAGAGTTAAAAAATATTTAGAAAAAAAGAATATTAAAGATTAAATTATGGTTTTGAGTCAAATTATTTTATAATTTGATTTTTTTATATCAAATTTTGTTTTTTTTCTTTTTTCTTTTTTTTGTATTTGATATACTTGTTATAGTAGGGAGGTTAAACAATGTCTAAGTTTGATATTGAATATTTAAAATTATGTAAAAAGATATTGGAAGAAGGGAAAAAAGTAGAAAATAGAACAGGAATTGATACAATAAAAATACCTAGTTATCATTTTCATTTTGATTTAGAAGATGAGTTTCCTATGCTTACTACTAAACAAGTTTTTTATAAAAATGCAATTACAGAAATGCTTTGGATTTATCAAGCACAAAGTAATGATGTTAGATGGCTAAAGGAAAGAAACAATCATATTTGGGATGAATGGGAAATAGGAGAAGATGGTATTTGGAGAGCTACTCAAATGGTTCCAAATGGTGATGGAAAGTTAGAAAAAACAAATATAGAAAAAGATTTTGGAAAAGAATGGGCACATACGATTGGAACTGCTTATGGATGGATTGTAAATAGATATAAATTAATTGATGAACTTCTTGATAAAATAGAGAATAATCCTACTGACAGAAGAATGGTAATGAGTCTTTGGCAAAATGAATTTTTAGATACTGCAGTTCTACCATCTTGCGTTTGGTCAAGTGAATGGGATGTTACTGATGATAAACTTAATCTTTGGGTTCATCAAAGAAGCTCGGATGTTCCTCTTGGACTTCCATTTAATGTAACTCAGTATGCTGTTCTTCAAAGTATGATTGCTCATTGTACTGATTTAAAACCAGGTACTATGGATTGGTCAATAAAAGATGCTCATATATATGAAAATCAAGTTGAAGGAATAAAAGAGCAGATAGAAAGAGGAGAAACATTAGAAGATTTACCTGCTCCAGAGCTTTGGCTTAATCCAGAAATTAAAAATTTTTATGAATTTGATAATTCTAAGGAACTTAAAGATATAAAAATAAGAAAATATAAACATCATGGAAAAATATCTTTTCCAATAGCGCAATAATAATTTAAAAGGAGAATTTTATGAATAAGGGTAAATTAATTGTAATTGAAGGTGCATCTGATGGAATTGGTAAAACTACTCAGTATAATCTTTTAAAAGAAAAACTTATTTTAGAGGGGAATAATATAACAAGTCATCATTTTCCGTCTTATAATACTTATCAAGGAAAAGCAGTAGAAGAGTATTTAAAAGGTAATTTTGGTAGTCCTAAAGATTTATCGCCTTATTTTATAAATAGTTTATATGCAAATGATAGAGCTATTACTTGGCATAGTTTTTTAAAAGAAAGTTTTGAAAAAGGAGATATTATTTTACTTGATAGATATACTACTTCTAGTTTGATATACCAGTCTGCTTTAATAGAGGATGAAGAAGAAAAGAAAGATTTTATTGACTTTGTTATTGATTTTGAATATAACAAACTTGGTATAAAAAAACCAGATAAAGTGATATTTTTAAGTGCTTCTTTTGAATTGATTAATGAAATGAGAAGAAAAAGAAAACTTGAAGAAGGAGAAGCAGTTGAAGGAGATATTCATGAAAATAATTTAGAGTTTTTGAAAAAGGTATACGAAAGTGCTATATTTGTTGCCAAATATTTGAACTGGGATATTGTTGATTGTAGTGATGGTGATAAAATGAAAAGTCCCGAAGAAATTCATGAAGAGATAATGAAATTGGTTTTGTAAAGTTTGTGTCAAATTTATAAATAATATGTTTATTCACTTGTTTAGTTGTTTATTTATGATTATTATAAAGACGAAAGGAGAGATATTATGGAAGAAAACAAAAAAAGTAATAAAGGGTTAATAGTTTTGGTTGTGATATTATCTATTTTATTAATAGGAGCAATTGGATATATTTGTTATGATAAATTTATGGCAAAAGAAGAACCAGTAGCAGATAACGAACCACAAGAAGAAAAATTATCTGAGGATGAAGTTAAAAAACTAAATGATAGTTTGATTGCTGGAAATGTATCTATGTTTAATGGAGGATATATTTTTGATAAAAAACTTGATTTTTCTTATAATATAGATGATGTTAGTGTTGATATAATTTTTCCTTATGTTGTTCAAAAATATATTGATGAGAATAATATAGTTTTAAGTGAAAAAATTGGTGATATTTGTTATAATGATGAAAGTAGTAGTTATAAATTTTTCAGTTCAGAATCAGCTGGAAAAAAACTTTCAAAAGAAGATGCTTTTTCTATAACAAAAGATGAAATTGATAATTATTTAAAAAAAATATTTAACACAGATAAAATTTTTGAACTTGATGATGCCTATTTTGGAAAAATTGGAGAAAGTAATTATTCATTTGTTTATTTTAAAGAAGATAACAAATTATATTTAACTCAATATTGTTCACCAGGTTCTGACGTTGATGAAACTGGAATAAATAGTAAAGTTTTAAGTTTTGATTATTCTGAAAATGAAATCAAAATTTATAGTAAGGTTTCAAAATGTTTAGGATTAAAAAATAATATAGTTTGTTCGAATACTGGAAAAGCAATAGAAGAGGGCTATGTTA
>CAYVXN010000082.1:0-4000 GCA_964455135.1 uncultured Mycoplasma sp. | reverse complement strand
TTACGTTTCATACTTTTTTTATTTTTCTTTTGTTGCAGGATACTTCTTTGCTATGATATAATTTTTATGGTGATAAAAATGAAAAAAGATTCTTTTCTTAAAGGAACGTTAATAGCTTCGATTGCTATAATTATTACAAAAATTCTCGGAGTTTTATATGTAATTCCTTTTTACAAAATAATCGGTGAGTCTGGTGGAGTTTTATATTCTTATGCTTATAACATATATAATTTATTTTTAAATATTTCTACCGCTGGTATTCCTATTGCTATTAGTATGATTATAAGTGAATATATTACTTTAGGAAATTTAGATGCTAAGGAAAGAACATTTTCAGTTGGAAAGAAACTAATCTTTTCTTTTTCAATTATTTCATTTTTAGTACTTTTTGTTTTTTCTGATTACTTTGCTTTATTTTTTGTAAATGGTGTTGATGGTGCTAGTTCAATTAGTAGTATTAGCCTTGTTATTAAAGCTATTTCTATTTCTTTAATAATTACTCCTTATATAAGTGTATTAAGAGGATATCTTCAAGGACATAAATTTATAAGTCCTGGATCAATTAGTCAAGTTTGGGAACAATTAATTAGAATCGCTGTTATTTTAATTGGTTCTTATCTTGCAATAAATATTTTTAAAACTAGTATCCCAGTTGGAGTATCTGCCTCCCTTACTGGGGCATTCTTCGGAGCACTTGGAGCTTATATTTATCTAAAAGTTAAAATAAATAAAAACAAAGATTTATTTGAAACTAATAATAAAAAAGATAAAATTAGTAATAAAACTCTTGCTAAGAAAATAATTTTCTATTGTATTCCACTTATAATTATTTCCATAACAAATGATTTATATAATATAGTTGATATGAAACTAATTATTAAAGGTTTATATATGATTGGATTTTCTGCTGAAAACTGTGAACTTATTTCAAGTATAATATGTACTTGGGCTCCTAAAATATGTATGATTATATCTGCTATTTCAATGGGTCTTGTTACTAGTTTAATTCCTCATATAATAGAAAGTTATACTAAAAAAGATTATGTCTCTTCAAATAAGATATTTAATCAAGCAATTAGTACTATGTCTGTAATTGCACTTCCCCTTACAATTGGGATAATGATTTTATCAGATGAAGTATATAAAGTTTTTTATGGAACAAGTTCTTATGGAGGAAAAATACTTGCAATATCTGCAGTAGTAAGTTTAGCAGTAGGAATTCTATCAGTAATGAATACTTCACTTCAAGGATTTAAAAAATTTAAACTTGTTATAATAAGTACTTTAATAGGACTTGTTACAAATGCTGTTTTAGATATCCCTATGATACTTCTTTTAAATAAATTAGGAATTACTCCTTATTATGGAACTTCTATCGCGACACTAATCGGAGCATCTTGTTCAATGATAATTATTCTAACTTATTTAAAAAATAATTTAAATTTCAAATACAAAGGATTAGTTAAAAATTTACAAAAAACTATTGTTCCTCTTTTAGTTATGACAATTATTGTATTTTTACTTGATTATTTAATAGGAACTCCTTTAAATACTTTGTTAATTGTTTTAAAACTTGCAATACTTGGTATTATAGGAATGATTATTTATTTAGTTTTAATGTATAAAAATAAGGGACTACAAGATGTATTTGGAGAAGATCAAATTATAAGTATAATGAAAAAATTAAAATTAAAATAATACCTAAAAAAAGTCTTTTTATAAGACTTTTTTATTTTTAACTTTTAATACTAGATTTACTATTTTTATATATTTTTACTAGTTCATCATAAGCTTCTTTGTTTAGTTTTTCTTTTAAGATGTTTGCCAAATTATCTTTATCTTCTCTTGTATAAGATAAGAACATATCATTTTCTATATTTAAACAATCATCACATATTTTACTTAAATTATCAACAGAATCTTTTCCATAGACTTTTCTAAATTCTTCTATATCTCCAGACATTTCAGAATAACTTATTTCTTTTAATAAATTGTACTTTTCTTTTAAAACAACTGCAATAGTATAGATAGAATCATAATCATAACATTTATAAGTATCTCCTAAAACCATGGAAACAATCATTTCTGTATCAAATATATTGAAACCTTCTTCTAATCCTTTACCATATTCATTAAAAAATTCAAGGGTTATTTCATCTCCATATTTTATTTTTCTTTCTTCGTAAGATAGTCCATTTCTTATAGTAATCATATTTTCTTTTATAGTTATTTCATCTTTATAACTTTTAACTAAATGACAAAGAGCGTGCGTTAAAACTTCAAGTCCTTTCGGAGAATCATAGTTAAAAGTATGACTAGTTACAATTATTCTATCTATTTCATCAATTTCATAAGAATTGATACTTTCATTATAAACTATTTTTATATTTGGAACATAAATACTTTCTGCTCTTTTTAGATCAATATTTCCAAGATAAGAATCTCCAATTTTTTTAGTAAGAGTTCTTTCGTTTAATACTTTTGATATTGTTTGTTTAGAATTACAATTAATTATTTCTGTATTTAATATAGCTTCGAGTGTTATGTATTCGTATTCTTCTCCATAATAAGAAATAAGACATGGAATAATCTTCGCTAGAGCCTTAAGAGTCTTTTCATTATAGTTATATTTATTTTTAAGTTTATCAAAAAATGCCTTATCTAACATGTAACCACCCTATCTTTAAATCAATTATACACAATTTTTTACAAATAGCCAAGAAAACTAGTAAATTTCTTTAAAATTTGTTATACTTATGTGGATAGTAAAAAGGTGGATGTGTGGTATGAAGAAGTTAAATACATTATTTTTTATTTTAGTTTGTCTTGTTTTAACTATTACTAATGTTAATGCGGAGGAATTAAGAATAAATTCAAATAATGCTGTTTTATATAATTTAAATGATAATAAAATTCTTTATGAAAAAAATAAAGATCAAAAAGTAAGTATTGCATCACTTACTAAAATGATGACAGCATTAGTAGCAATAGAAAACATAGAAGATTTAAATAAAAAAGTAACTTTTACAAAGAGTGATTATGATAAACTTATAGAAATGGATGCTTCTGGATCTTCTCTTGATAATAGTAAAAGTTATACTTATGAAGATTTATTATATGGCCTTATTTTAGAAAGTGGTGCAGATTGTGCGAATGCATTAGCAAGACTTACCGCAGGAAGTTATGAAAACTTTGTTAAAATGATGAATGCAAAAGCTAAAGAACTTGGTATGAATAATACTAGTTTTGCTAATCCAATTGGTATGGACGATAAAAATAATTATGCTTCTGTGGATGATTTAACAATTCTTTTTAAAGCTGGCCTTAAAAACGAGGAATTTAAAAAGATTATTTCTACTTTTGAATATAAATTAAGTGATGGCACTAAAATAAAACATACAATATATTATTATATGAAAAATAGTAAAATTAATATGCCTTATCTAAAGGGAGGAAAAACAGGATATGAAATTGATGCCGGGTATGCCCTTGCGACAATTGCTTATAAAAATGATACTTTATTAATGCTTATTACTTCAAAAGCTGAAAACCCAGGTGAACATGTTGAAGATGCTAAAAAGATTTATGATTATTATTTTAAAAATTATGATTATCAAACTATAATTAATAAAGGTGATATAATAAAAACACTTAATACTAAGTATTTAAGTGAAGATAGCATCAATATAAAAGCAGATGATGATATAAAATACTATATGAGAAACGATTATGATAAAGATAAAATAAAGGTTGTTTATGATGGAATAAGTACTATAACCCCAGAAAATAAGTATAAAGAAAAAATTGGTACATTAAATATCTATTATGAAAAAAAACTTATAAAGACATTACCTGTTACATTAAATCAAAAAATATATCCTGATTTTAAACTTATTATTATAGCTTGTATAGTTTATATATTTATAATTGGAACCTCTGTCATAGTAGCATTTAAATTAAGAAAAAATAAAAAATTCAAATAAATAGCTCTTACGATTGA
>CAYVXN010000081.1:0-4078 GCA_964455135.1 uncultured Mycoplasma sp. | reverse complement strand
TCGTAAAAAGTAGACAAGGTAATCTACCTTGTAATTTAATAGTAATATATTTTTTTTCTAATGTCAATTATAATTTTTCCTTTTTTAGGAAATTTTACTATGCATCATTAATATTACTTATTATTTCATATCTTAATTTTATATCATCTTCATTAGTACTTTCCAAAAATTTTAATGAATCCTCTTTTGCCTTTAAAAGAATCTTATAATCTTCTTTAACATTAGCTATCTTAAAACACTCATCCCCACTTTGTCTTGTACCAAATAAATCTCCATGTCCTCTTAACTTAAAATCTTCTTCACTTATTTCAAATCCATCATTTGTCTTAGTCATAACTTGAAGTCTTTCTGTATCACTATCACTAATCAAAATACATTTAGATTC
Organism: uncultured Mycoplasma sp.; assembly: GCA_964455135.1. Taxonomy (GTDB): domain Bacteria; phylum Bacillota_I; class Bacilli_A; order RF39; family UBA660; genus UMGS1449. The sequence continues at coordinate 3,693 of CAYVXN010000081.1, read as the reverse complement.
TAAACTACTTCTTCCTACTCTACCTCTAAGCTGATGAAGTGTAGAAAGCCCAAACCTATTAGCATCAAATATAACAATCATCGTAGTATTAGGAACATCAACCCCAACTTCAATAACTGTCGTACTTATTAAAATTTGAATCTTATTATTAGCAAACTCACCCATTATCTTATCTTTATCTTTACTTGAAAGCTTTCCATGAACTACTCCAATATTATATTTACTACCAAAAGCAACTTCCATCTTATCTTTAAGTTCATTAACAGTAGTTAAATCCAAATTTTCTGATTCTTCTATTAAAGGAGCAATCACATATATCTGATGATCATTTTTTAGTTCTTCATACATCATATAAAGTACATCTTTTATTTCAGTATTAGATTTCAAATAAGTAGTAATAGGTTTTCTACCACTTGGTAAACTTTTTATTACAGATATATCCATATCCCCATAAATTGTAAGAGCATATGTTCTAGGAATTGGAGTAGCAGACATATATAAAACATCCGGAGTATCCCCTTTATCCTTTAAAATAGTCCTTTGCATAACCCCAAATCTATGTTGTTCATCAGTAATAACAAGTCCTAATCTCTCATAATCAACATCTTCTTGAATTAAAGCATGAGTACCAATTACTATATCAATGTCACCACTTTTTAATCCCTTATGAATCTCATCTTTTTCTTTTTTAGATAAAGATCCAATAAGTAACTTAACCTTTACATCAGTATCTTTCAAAAGAGAACATACTGTATCATAATGTTGATTAGCTAAAATTTCCGTTGGAACCATCAAAGCCCCTTGATAACCACTTAAATAATTTGCATAAAGTGCAAGCACAGAAATTACTGTTTTACCACTTCCAACATCACCTTGAAGCAAACGATTCATTCTCTTTTTAGATTTTAAATCTTTTAATATTTCCTCTAAAACTTTATCTTGATCTTTCGTAAGTTTAAATGGCAAACTATCTATTAACTTATTCAAATCTTCATCATTAAAATCTCTATCTATACCATTTTTTATATTTTGATTCTTTATTTTTAAATAATTAATCTTTGTCATATAAAGAAACAATTCCTCATACTTAAGTCTTAAACTAGCTTCTTTTAACTTATCCATAGTCGAAGGATTATGTACTATATTAAGAGCAGTTTTTTTATTCAAAAAATTATATTTCAAAGTTAAACTCTTAGGAATATAATCAGTTATATCATTCCCATACTGCATAAGAGCAGTATTAATAAACCCTGCAATTGTCTTAGAATTAAGACCCGCTGTCCCGTGATAAACACTTTCTATTTTTTCTCCTTTAGGAAGAAGACCCATTCTTATTTCTGAAGCTAAAATTATATTTTTAGACTTTTCAAATTTTCCAAAAACCGTAACAGAAGCTCCAACTGTTAAAGAACTCTTTAAAAAAGCTCTGTTAAAAATAGATACTCCCACTACCTTACCATCACTCGTAACTACTCTAACATTCATTTTATTAAGATTACCCTTTAATCTTATTAATATCGGAGCACTATCAACTTTTCCATCTATAATAACTTTATCCATTTCATTTGCTACTGCTAGATTACTTTTAACAATTCTTTCATATCTAAATGGATAATGAGTAACTAAGTCATCTACATTATCTATTCCAAGTTTATTAAATAACATCTTAGTTCTTGGTCCAACACCTTTAACTTTATCTAAAGTTATCAATATCACCACGTCCTTTTTCTTTCAAATTATACCACAAATCTAGGCATTTTTCAAAAGAATATTTTTAATTTTTTATACCAAAAAAAGAGTTTTAACAAAACGCAAAAAAATTGAATTTTTTTGACAAAAACAATTGACAAATAGAGTTTTTACGATTATTATATATATCACCAATTCGACTTAGGCGAATTGGATGCTAGTATCACACTAGCCAACCCCTTTTTATTCTTTTTATCGAAGCCGTCCTCAGGGGGTACGGCTTCTTTTTTTGTTTTTATAATGTATTTTTTATTTTCAAACATAATCTAATTAATCAATAATATTTACATTTTAAAAATTTTTTTAATCCTTATTCTTTTTAAATTACCCATTTAATGGTATACTAATTATGAAACTAGAGGTGAACAAAATTGGAAAAATCATTAAATAGATTTATGTTATTCATTGGACTTTTTATCATGGACATACTTTATTCTGCTATTGTAATCGCAGTTTTAAAGTATGCTGGATTTGATATACTAGCACTTAATAACTCTTTAAAAAATATATCTCTAATCATTATTGAGCTTAGCTTTATGTTTATTTTATATTTAATATATAGAAAAGAACTCAATAATGAATTTGGAAAACACATAAAAAACTTTGGAAAAAATTTCTCGTTTGGATTTAAATTATGGTTACTTGGACTTATCTTAATGATTAGCTCAAATCTAATAATTCAGCTAATCTATCCATCAGTAGCAACAAATGAAGAAGCTGTCCAAAATTCTCTAAAAGCTTTTCCAATATATACAGCATTCGCCTCTTGCATTTTCGCACCTTTTACAGAAGAAATAATTTTTAGAAAATGTCTTAGTAAAGTATTCAAAAATAGTTTTATATTCATAATTGTTTCTGGACTATTATTTGGCCTTGCTCACACTATAACTGAAATAGGAACTAGTCAAATGTTATACATTATTCCTTATGGATTATTTGGTTCTGTTTTTGCTTATATGTACTCGAAAACAAAAAATATTTTTGTCCCAATGACTTTTCATTTTATTCATAATACAGTTTTAGTAATTTTATCATTTTTATCAATGGGGGTAATGTAATATGCCTTCTAGATATGAAAAAAATGAAAAGAAAAGAAAAAAGGCCAGAAAGAAAAAACAAAGAAAGTTCATAAAAAAATTTATTATATTTTTAATAATTATAATAATAGGACTAATTATCTGGGGCAAATTTGGAGAACCTAATATTTTAACTATTAAAGAATACAAAATAGAAAGTAAAGATCTACCAGACAGTTTTAATGGTGTAAAAATTGTCCACTTTTCAGATATCCACTACGGAACAGGATTTAATGAAAAAAGACTAAAAAATCTTGTTAATAAAATAAACAATATGAAACCAGACATTGTAATATTTACCGGAGATTTAATAGATAAAAATTATACCCCTACTGATAGTGACATAAAAAAAGTAACAAATTATTTATCAAAAATAGACTCTAATCTTGGAAAATATGCATCAGTTGGAAACCATGATTTCTATAATGAAAACTTTGATAATATTATGTATGATTCAGGATTTACTGTTTTAAAAAACAATTATGATACTATCTATAACAAAATAAATAAACCTATTGTCATATATGGAATAGATAATATAACCTATGGAACACCAAAAGTATCTACTTTAACTAACAAAGACATTGACAACATAACATATAAAATTGTTATACTACATGAACCAGATTACATAGATGAATTTATCAATAATTATGACGTGGATTTAATTCTTGCAGGACATTCTCATAACGGACAAGCAAAACTTCCATTTATAAAACCTTTTTACTTGCCAAATAATGCTAAAAATTATTATGATAACTATTACAAAGTTGAAAACACAGATATTTATATTTCAAATGGCGTAGGAAACTCAATTGTTGACTTTAGATTATTTAGTACTCCAAGTATCAATGTTTACAGATTAAAT
>CAYVXN010000080.1:0-4143 GCA_964455135.1 uncultured Mycoplasma sp. | reverse complement strand
AGGAAGAAACTAAGAAAAAAATAGAGCAAGAACGACAAGAACAGCAAGATATGATACGTGAAAATGCTGCAAACGCTTCTGGTTCAAATCCAAAAGAATTAAAGGGAACTAAGTATAAGACATCATATAATAGTATTAGAATACTAAAAACTTTTAGTCCAAGTAATTGTAAAAAAATTGCATCTATAAAAGGAACTGGTAATATAACAATTGCTCAAAGTCTTGCTTATACTGGTTCGTATTATGTGGTTGGAATGATATCAAGAGGTAATAATGCTAAACTTTTTGTCTATAATAAAAATGGAAAATTGGTAAATACTCATTCTGCAAGTTCTTTAGGACACTCTAATGGAATGACATATGGTAAAGATGGAAAAATTTATGTGGTAAATCCTTCTTATACTAATAAGCTTTATTGTGTTCCTGCTTCAAATATAGCAAATAAAGGAACAGTTAAGAAAAACTGTGTAACTCTTAGGCATTCTCCAAGTGGACTTGCATATGATTCTCATTCAGATAAGTATTATTTAATTGGAGGAACTAATTTACGTGTTTATAGTTCAGATTGGAAATATATACGTACAGTGAAAGCAAAGAGGAGAAACATAAAACAGGACATTGGATCATATGGTGGCAGAATTTTAGTAGTAATAAGTGGAAATGGTAATTATGTTGATATGTATAATTATTATAATAAAAAATATTTAGGTACGTTTAAATTGTCAAATTTAGGGGGAGAACTTGAAAGTGTGGCAGCAGATTCAGAAGGGCGTTTGATATTTTTGTTTCATAACTCTGGTTCATCTGAAGGTTTATGGATAACTAAGGATCCAGTATTTAGTTAATTTTAGAAATTAGAGTTTATTTAGTTGTGATTAGGTATATAATAATATTCTTATGTTAATATTTAGATTGTTTAAAGCAAAAAACATGTCATTTATTACGACATGTTTTTTTGTTGTCTTGTCCTCTGCTATTTAACTCTTCTTTTAAACTTCTGTTGGTAGCTTTTAGATTTTCTTTCATTAATTTTTCTATTTCTTCGTATAATTTTTTATTTGCAAGTTCTAAATTATCATTAGCTTTAAACGGTGTTCCGAATCTTATCATGAGGTTTTTGCTTCTAAATTTATAGTCTCCGGTTATTGCATATGGTATTATGATTGAGTTTGTTTTATTTGCCATTGAAACAGTGCCATATTTAAAGTCTAATAGTAATTTATTATTGGTTTTGTTCCTTGTTCCTTCTGGAAAAAGTCCAATAGCTCCGCCATTTTTCAATACTTTGATAGCTATATTTTTTGCTTTTCCGTCATGAGTGTTTCTGTCAACAGAAATGCAACCAGTAATTTTAAAAAACCATGCAAGTTTTCCTTCGAAGTACTCTTTTTTTGCCATGAAATGTATAATTCTTTTGGTAGAAATAATAATGGAACATTGGTCGAAAACATGTTTATGATTTCCTACTATAAGAATATTTCCATCTTTTGGAATAACTTTAGAATTAATAATTTTTGGATTGTAATAAAGTTTAAATAGTGGGCTTAAGAATGGTTTGAATAATTTATAGCCCCATGTTGACAATTTATTTTTTTCCATAACCTTCTTGCAACCTTTTTTCATTATTTTCTTCTTGAAGTTTTCTAAAGTCAACTTTTCCAACCATTGTTTTAGGTAAACTATTTCTAAATTCGTATTCTTTAGGAAGCGAATATGTTGCTAGATTTTTTTTGCATAGTTCTATTAATTCAGATTTAACTTTTGATGATTTATATCCTTTTTTTAACACTATAAAAGCTTTTGGTACTTCTATTTTATATGGATGAGGAATTCCTATTACTGAAGCATCAAGAACTCCAGGATGGTTTTCTAAAACTTCTTCTATTTGAGCAGGATATACATTGTAACCTGAGGTAACTATCATGCGTTTTAGTCTTTGTTTATATGTTATAAATCCGTTTTTATCCATATTTCCTATGTCTCCAGAATGTAGCCAAACATTGCCATCTTTGTGAATGTGAAGAGCCTCGTTTGTTTCTTTTTCGTTGTTGTAATATCCTAGCATAACAGTAGGACCGCATATGCAAATTTCCCCGTCTTCTCCAGTTTTTACTTCTTCGTCTGTGCCAGGTTTGCATATTTTTATATAAGTCCCAGGCCAAGGTATTCCAATACTGCCAGGACGAGAGGCATATTTTAAATCAAAACTAACAGCAGATAAAGCTTCTGTCATTCCATAACCTTGTGTAAAATTTGTTTTAGCACCGTGTTCATGAAGAAAGTCATTTATTTTATTAACTTTTGTTTTGCTAAAAGAGTCTCCTCCTGCGATAACATATTTCAAATTAGTTAGTCTAACATTATTCATTTTTTCGTTATTTATTAATGCTTCGAACAAAGTTGGTACACCAATTAAAATAGTTGGTTTGTATTTGGTAATTAATTTATAAAATTCATTTGGTTTAAACTGTGGTATTAGAACAACTTTAGCTCCAACGTTTAAAGCATCATTTATACTAACTTGAAGTCCAAATCCATGGAAAATTGGCATGATTCCTAGAACAACATCATTTGAATCTAAATCAGGTAAAGCTATTTTTGCTTGAATAGTGGAGGCGTTAAAATTACCATTAGATAACACTATTCCTTTTGGAATTCCTGTTGAACCGCCACTTTGAAGTATTGCAGCAGGAAAATCTTTTTTGTTTCCATCAAATTTTTTGTCATTTTTGTAGTTTGATCCATCTTTTATAAAATTTTTCCAATAAACATAGTTTTCTGATTTTTTTGGTCTTTCAATTTTTCTTCCTTGGGTTAGTTCGTAGCCTATTTTAATGATGGGATTCATGGAATCTTTTGGGGAAATGATAATGGTTTTATATACATCTGTTTCTTCTATTATATTTTTTATTTTGTTATATGTCATATCAAGTGCTACAACAATAACTGTGGAATATTTAATTAAGGCTTCTTTTATTTCATTTTCTGATAATAAAGGATGAAGCATATTTGCAACTGCTCCAATTTTATTAAGTGCGTAAAATGAAATTAGTGCTTCTGGAACATTTGCACTTAATATTGATACGACATCTCCTTTTCTAATACCATAACTTATGAAAGAATTAGAAGCTTCATCTATTTTGTTAATAAAATCTTTATATTTTATTTTTGTTCCCATATATTCTATAGCTATATTATTTTCATATCTTTTGCTATGTTCGGTTAAATATTCGTATATGGTGCTGTTTGGAACATTTATGTTAAGATGTCTTTTTTTGTAAAATTTACTCCATGGTGCTTTAGGTCTTTTTTTAAATCCTAAAAATTTAAAAAAATTCATATCAAGTATACTCATATTACTTGCTCCTTTCTAAATTATTGCTAATTATTTTCATTAGTTTTTTATTATCAATGCTTAAATCGGAATTAATTGGTTTTATTTTTTTCATAAATTCTATAGTAATACCTTTTTTGAATAATTTATATTTACCTTTTATTGTAAAAGGTATAATGTAAGAGTCCGATTCATATGCCATTTTTACTGCTCCGATTTTGAAGTTCATAATTGTATCATTTGTTTTGTTAATGGTTCCTTCAGGGAATATGCCAATTACTTCATCTTTTTTTAAGATATTAATAGCGCTTTTTAAAGCGTTTTTATCATGTATATTTCTGTTTACTGGAATGATGCCCATGTTTTTAAAGATAATTTTTTTAAAGCCTTTAACTAAAGAATCTTTTGCTAGAAAATGAATAGTTCTTTTTGTACTGCTTATAAGTAATATGCAGTCCATTATGCTAGTGTGGTTACCTGCTAGTACAATTCTTCCTTTTTTTGGAATGTTTTCTAAGCCTTTATAGGTTGGTTTGTAGCAGATTTTTACGTATACTTTAATTAAGGGCCTAAGTATTTTATATAATAAATCAGTCATTTAATTTGCTCCTTTTGTTGAAGTGATAATATTTATTTTTTAATATTATTATCTATATATTTGATTTTATCACTTTTTTTTAATTTTGTCTTATTATTATTTAACAATTGTTTTAAAATATGTGATTAGTATATTTTTATATGTGAAGTATATACGAATATGATTATCTAAGTTTTGTCAAATTGTAAATTTTGTGATATTATAATCACGA
>CAYVXN010000079.1:0-4154 GCA_964455135.1 uncultured Mycoplasma sp. | reverse complement strand
TGAAGTAGAGGTGAAGATATGTTAGAAAACTTAAATGAAATGCAAAAAAAAGCTGTTACCCATAAAGATGGTCCACTTCTTATTTTAGCTGGAGCAGGATCTGGAAAAACAAAAGTATTAACTACTAGAATAGCATATTTAATAAAAGAAGAAGGAGTAAATCCAGAAAATATTTTAGCAATTACTTTTACTAATAAAGCTGCCGGAGAAATGAAAGAAAGAATAGAAAAATTAATTGGAAAAACTAATTTACAAGCATCAACTTTTCACTCGTTCGGAGTAAAAATTTTACGTGAAAATTATGATAAGCTTGGTTATAAAAATAATTTTGTTATTATGGATAGTGATGATAGTTTAACTTTAGTAAAAAAGATTATCAAAGACTTAGGATACGATCCAAAAAGATTTAGTCCCTATATGATTAGAAATAAAATATCTAGTAACAAAGCTGAATTTGTAATGCCAGAAGAATATAAAAAGTTTGTTCACTGTGAAGAAGATGATATAGTTTATAAAGTTTATAAAAAATATCAAGAAATTCTTTTTAAAAACAATTCAGTAGATTTTGATGATTTACTTATTTTACCTCTTAAATTATTTAAAGAAAATCCTGAAGTACTTAATTATTATCAAGAAAAGTATCGTTATATCTTGATAGATGAATATCAAGATACTAACCAGGCTCAGTATTTAATTGTTAAAAGTTTAGCGGAAAAATATAAAAATATAGCTTGTGTCGGGGACAACGATCAATGTTTGTTGCCGGAGTCGAAAATAAAAACTGATAAAGGTGTAAATAATATTTGTGACATTAAAAAAGGAGATTTAGTAAGTACTGCAATTGGTTTTGGTAAAACAGGTTTCCAAGAAGTAGAGTCTATAAGTAAGAAGAAATACAAGGGGGAAATAATAAAAATAAAAACAAGACTTGGAAAAAGTATTTCTGCTACTCCTAATCATGTTATGTTTTCTTTTCTTAAACCAAAGAGTGACCACTATTATGTTTATTTAATGTATAAAAGGGAATTAGGCTTTAGAATAGGACAAACTTCTGGTATAAGGCGTGATAGGAGGATTGAAAATGGTGTTAAGACAAGATTACGCGGGGAAAATGGAGATAGAATTTGGATAGTAAAAGTATGTACCACAAAAGAAGAGGCAACATATTATGAAGAATATTATTCTGCACGTTATGGACTTCCAAAAGTTGTTTTCAAGGCAAAGGGGAGAAATATATCACTATCTCAAGATACGATAAATAAATTTTATAAAGAAATTCCTACCTTCCAAAGAGCAGAGAAGTTAATGCAGGACGAATATCTTTATTTTGAATATCCACATCATTTTGGACAAACTTTTGTGAGTAATGAACGTTATCGAAAAAATATTTGTATAACTTTTTTAGGAGGAAGTCATTATAAAAATGATAATTATTATTCTCATAGAATAGCACTTGCAACTTCAGATGAAAAAGATAAAGAAGAGTTAACGAATTTAGGATTCAATGTAAGAAAATCAAAATTTGGAGCTTATCGAATTGAAACTGAAAGAAAAGATTATAATAATGCTGAGTATTATGCTAGAATGATTGAATCTTTAAAAGACGATTATATAATACATAGAAAAATGAAATTACTTGATGACAAACCATATAATTTTATGCCAATAGGAAGTTTAAGAGAGGGAATGAGTATTGTTTCTTTTTGTAATGATAAGCTAATTGAGGATGAGGTTGTTGAGATATCTAAAGAATTTTATGATGGATATGTTTACGATATAAATGTTAAAAATACGAGAAATTATTTAGCAGATGATATTTGTGTACATAATAGTATTTATGCATTCCGAGGAGCAAATTATAAAAACATCTTAAACTTTGAAAAAGATTATCCTACCGCTGAAATTATCATGTTAGAACAAAATTATCGTTCTACTAAAACTATATTAAATGCAGCAAACAGTGTCATAAAAAATAACAACTTTCGTAAAGATAAAAATCTATGGAGTGATAAAGAAGAAGGAGAAAAGATTTCCTTTTATAAAGCATATGATGAAGTAGATGAAGTGTTTTATATAATAAGAAAAATAAAAGAGTTAGTTTCATCTGGAGCATCCTACCAAGATATAGCTATTTTATATAGAACTAATGCACAGTCTAGGGTATTTGAACAAGAACTGCTTAAACAAAACTTACCATTTAGAATTATAGGAAGTTTTTACTTCTATTCAAGAAAAGAAATAAAAGACTTACTTGCATACTTAAGACTTATTCATAATAGTGATGATGATATAAGTTTAATGAGATGTATTAATACCCCAAAAAGAGGAATAGGACCAAAAACAATTAGTGAAATTGAAGAAAGTGCAACTTTTTATAATACTAGTATGTTTTCTGCAATAAAAGATGGTAAAGCACTAGAATTTAAAAAAATTATTCTTGAACTTAAAGAAGATTTAAATAATTGTTCGCTTACTGAATTCATAGAAAAAGTTTTAGAAAAGACAGGTATGAGAAAAGCCCTTAAGGAAGAAAAATCTTTAGAAGCTGACATAAGATTAGAAAACTTAGAAGAATTTAAATCAGTTACTAAAAACTTTGAAGAAAGAGTTGGAGTAATTTCCCTAGAAGAATTCCTACTTGAAGTAAGTTTAGTATCAGATATTGAAGAATACAAAGATGATCCTAATAGAGTAACCCTAATGACAGTTCATGCAGTTAAAGGTCTTGAATTTCCGTATGTATTCATATCTGGTCTTGAAGAAGGAATATTTCCTCACAAAAATAGTTATTCACCAGATGAACTAGAAGAAGAGCGACGTCTTATGTATGTTGCAATAACACGTGCTATGAAAAAACTTTGGATAACCTCTGCAAAAAAGAGAATGATATACGGGCAAGAAAGTCCTTCTATTTTAAGTAGATTTGTTAAAGAGATAAATGAAGACTTATTAGAATGCGAAAACAAAGATGAGAAAAAACAAGTCAAAAAAGAAAAAAATATTTATGATAGCGATCAAACATATAATTATGGTGATAAAGTTGAGCATGATACATATGGACTTGGAGTAGTGATTGAAGTTACTAATACTATTCTTACAGTAGCATTTAATAAAAATGTAGGAATAAAGAAAATTCTAAAAAATCATAAAAGTATAAGGAGAGTGTAAGTATGGAAAAAACGTTAGTTATTATGGCCGCAGGAATGGGTTCAAGATTCGGAGGTCTAAAACAAATTGAACCAGTCGGGCCAAATGGAGAATTTATTATTGATTATTCAATTTACGATGCAAAAAGATGCGGATTTAATAAAATAATCTTCATTATCAAAGAAGAAAATCTTGAAGTTTTTGAAGAAACAATAGGCAAAAGAATAAGACCTCACATAAAGGTAGAATATGCCTTTCAAAAAATAGATGACCTGCCAGAAGGATATAGCTTTCCAGAAAGAGAAAAACCTTTAGGAACAGGACATGCTCTTTACTGCGCTAGAAATCTAATAAAAGGAAACTTTGCCCTTATGAATGCTGATGATTTCTATGGATACGATGCAATAAAAAAAGTTTCAGAATTTTTAAATGAAGATTTATATCAAAATGATAAAGAAAGATACTGTTTAATTGGGTACAAGCTTATAAATACTATAACAGAAAATGGTTCAGTAAAAAGAGGAATATGCCAAATAAAAGATGGTAAGTTAATCGGACTTGATGAAAGTGTAGTAGAAAAAAAAGAAAGTAAACTTTTAAAAACTTCTTTTAAAGATAATAAAACAATAGAAATAAAAAGTGATACTTTAGTGTCAATGAATTTATTTGGTTTCCCTAGAAATTTTATAGATCATGTTGTTGAGGAAATAATCCCATTTTTAGAAAATAAAGATAAAGATAATGAAAAGTGCGAATATTTAATGCCTGATATAGTAGCAAAACAAATAAAAGATGGAAAAGCAGAAGTTGAAATTATTGATACTCATGAAAAATGGTATGGTATTACTTATAAAGAAGATAAAGAAGATGTTGTAAAAGCTATAAGAGAAATGATAGATAAAGGTATTTATAAAGAAAATTTATGGAATTAATTTAAAGAATTTAAATGAAAGACTAGGTGCTTTCATTTTTTTTGGTAATAGTATATATGAAAGGAGATAAATATG
>CAYVXN010000078.1:3929-4156 GCA_964455135.1 uncultured Mycoplasma sp. | reverse complement strand
TTATAATCTTTTTTCTTTTATTATCGTCCTTATTTGTAGAGGTTTCAGTTAAATCAGACCCCTCAGACGAACTTTTGTTTAAATTATTAAATAGTTTCTTCATAGTTTTCTTACTCCTTTTTTGTAAATTTTCGAATTATTTTACACAATTTTAAGTAAAATACTATTCTCTTCTTATTATTTTCTTATATCAAAATAATATCACATCTTTTTTATTGTATCAAGGA
>CAYVXN010000078.1:0-3919 GCA_964455135.1 uncultured Mycoplasma sp. | reverse complement strand
AATACTTTTTTATAAATAATTAACTCTTTTAATAAAAAATACTCTATAATAAAACATCAATTATTTATAAAATTAGTAATCCAAAAAGATAAATAAAGAATTATCACAAAAAAAGATAAAATAATATAAGAAAAACTATTCTTAACATTTTTTCTATTATTAGAAAAAAGACAAACAGTTGTAAAAACAAGCCCCAAAATAACTATTAAAAAAGTATCCTTATCTGAAAAATTATAAATTGAATAGCCAGTAACAAGTATATCTCCAACTGCTAAAACAAGTAAGTTGAATAAATTACTACCCAATATATTAGAAAGAGCAAGATCATAACTATTAATAGTGACCAAAGTGTAAAAAGTTATAACCTCAGGAAGTGATGTAGTAATTCCTAAAAATATAGCCCCTAAAAAACTACTAGAAAAAGACGGATAAATAACTGACAAATTATTAACAATAACTGTTAATATCACACTAGACATAACCATAAATATTGCAGTAATAACAAGTTTTATAATCAAATGACTATCATTACTATCATTAATAACAACATCACTATCATTAGACTTAGGAATACTTTTAATATAAATAATATAAGTAACAACAATAACAATACTAGGAATACCTATAGAAAGTAAACTAAAATCAAAAAATTTACTAATAAACAAATACAAAACAATATAATTAACAAGAAGAATAAGCAAAACCAAATTATGACTTTTTGAAGTACAAGTAAAAATCATCTTTCTTATAAAAACAACATCAAAAAAACAAATCATAAAAATATTAAATAAATTACTACCCAAAACATCTCCAATAGCAAGAGTAGGATTACCAACCATAATAGCACTAAAACAAGTAACAAACTCTGGAAGTGAAGTAACTCCAGCAAGAACTATTCCTCCAATTAAAGCACCACTTACCAAAGAAGTTTTACTAAGCTTATCAGCATAACAAGATAGTTTAATACTTAAAAAAACTGTTAAAAACGCAAAAACTAAAAATAATATTTCATTCAAGATAATCACCTATAAAAGTATACTTATCTAAAAACAAAATATTATCTTTAAAACAAAGTCAAAAAAATACAATTTTTTTAATTATCAATTTCTTCTTCAATCCTAATAAGTTCATTATACTTACAAATTCTATCCATTCTAGATAAAGAACCTGTTTTTATTTGTCCAATATCAAGCCCAACAGCAAAATGTGAAATAAATGTATCATCAGTTTCCCCACTTCTATGAGAAATAATTGTTTTATAGCCATGTTTCTTAGCAAAATTAATAGTGTCAATCATCTCACTAACTGTACCAATTTGATTAGCTTTTAAAAGTATTGCATTTCCTGCTCCCATAGAAACCGCACGTTTTAAATATTTAATATTTGTAACAAACAAATCATCTCCAACAAGTTGAACTCTATCACCAATCAAAGAAGTAAGCTCTTTAAAACCTTCAAAATCACCTTCCCAAACAGGATCTTCTATTGAAACAATTGGATATTTATCTATTAAAGAAACATAATAATTATTAAGTTCAGAAGGCAAATACTTTTTCCCATCAACAGTATAAACTCCATCTTCATAAAGCTCTGAAGCTGCAACATCAAGAGCAAGACTTACATCTTTACCAGGAACATAACCAGCCTCCTTAATTGCTAAACAAATAAGATCTAAAGCTTCAAAATTATCTTTTAAATTTGGAGCAAAACCTCCTTCATCCCCAACACCAGTATGATAACCCTTTTCCTTTAAAATTTTCTTAAGCGTATGAAAAACTTCACTACCTATTCTAATCCTATCTTTAACTTTATCAGCATAAGGAATAATCATAAACTCTTGAAAATCCAAATTATTATCAGCATGCATACCACCATTTAAAATATTCATCATACAAAGAGGTAAAGTTCTTCCCTTACCAATATATTTATAAAGAGGAATACCTGCACTAATACTACTAGCTTTCAAACAAGCAAGAGAAACCCCTAAAATAGCATTAGCCCCAAGTTTGCTTTTATTAGAAGTACCATCAAGATCAATCAATAAATCATCAATGTTTCTAAGATCATTTACACTTTTTCCAACTAGTTCCTTCCTTATAATTGTATTAACATTTCTAACAGCTTTCAAAACACCTTTACCCAAATAACGTTTTCCACCATCACGAAGTTCCAATGCTTCATTTGAACCAGTTGAAGCTCCACTAGGAACAGATGCCCTTCCCATACTTCCATCATCTAAAATAACATCCACCTCAACAGTAGGATTACCTCTAGAATCTAAAATTTCTCTAGCTTTTATATCTTTTATCATAAATTTAACACCTCTAAAAATAATTATATAATAATTTTACTAGTATTCAAACTTTTTATTGATTTTTTAACAAAAAAAAGATATTATATAAATATAGTAAAGTCTAAAAGGAGGGATAAAAGTGAAAATAGTAAAACTAAGTCCAGAACAATTTGACAATTTCTCTTCTTCACACCCTCTACACACATACTATCAAACTTCAAATTATGGAAATTTAATGAAAACAGATGGATTTGATCCTCACTACTATGGTTTTATAAATGATCAAAACATACTAATCGGAGCAAGTCTAATATTAATCCAAAAACTATTTCTAGGATACAAATACGCATATGCCCCAAGAGGATTTTTAATTGACTATGACAATAAAGATTTAATAATAGATGTTACCAACAAAATGAAAAAATTTCTTGCAAAAAATAGTATAATTTTTTTAAAAATAGATCCTCCAGTAGTAAACAATAAAAGAGATAAACATGGAAACATTCTAAAAAGTCCTTACACAAATGATTTAGTTCCATTTCTAACAAAAATTGGATACGAATATTTTGGAGACAACAAATTCTTTGGAACTTTAAAACCAAGATGGAACGCAATCTTAAAAGTAACTGGTTCCAGTGAAACTCTTTTTGACCATTTCGAACCAAGTGTTAAAAATAAAATAAGAAAAGCTCAATCAAGAGGAGTTGAAATTCTTCAAGGTAACCATGGAGATATAGAAACATTTTACAAATTCGTAGCAAAAAAACACTATAGAAAACTAGGTTATTATAAAAACTTTGCAGATAACTTTGGAGACAACTTTGAATTATATTTTGCAAAATTAAATACTGAAAAATATATTAACAACATAAAACAAATCTACGAACAAGAACTTCAAAAAAACGAACAAATTAATCAAGAAATACAAGAAGCTGGATTAAAAAACAGAATAAGCAATAAATTAACAAACGCTAAAATAACATCAGACAAAGTTCTAGCAGTATACAAAAAAGAATTAGAAACAGCATCTTCTCTTCTTATAAAAAATCCTGAAGGAATAATAATTAGTGCATGCGCAGTAATAATTGAAAAACATGGTGTAATATTAATCATAGAAGGACAAAATCAAGCATATAAATTATATTATCCAACATTCCTAACAAAATGGGCAATAATTGAAAAATACTCAAAACTTGGAGCAGTTTACTTTGACTTAAATGCCATAACTGGTTATTTTGACAACAATAATAAATTTAATGGTTTAAACGAAATGAAATTAGGTTTTGGAGCAGAAGTAACAGAGTATGTCGGAGAGTTTGATCTCGTAATAAACAAAACAATTTATAATATCCATAAAAAAGCTAAACTAGGTAAAAAAGCTTTAAAAAAATCACACAATGAAACAAAGTAAAAATGTGTAGAACCAATAACAAAACTACACATTTTTTTAAATACCCTAAACAGATAATTTTTTTCTCAAAATAGACTATTCAAAACTTTCAATCTCTTCTTTTGATAATCCTGTACTTCTAGCAATAATATCAATATCAACATTATTTTTAATTAAATTCTTTGCTATTTCAATATTTCTTGAACTGGAGCCTTGCTTAATCCCTTGTTCTATTC
>CAYVXN010000077.1:0-4191 GCA_964455135.1 uncultured Mycoplasma sp. | reverse complement strand
TTTATAGTTCTTTACGTAAAAAAACGTTAATAATTTGTAAAAAAACTTCATTTTAATGTATAATTAAATTGGTGATATTAAAATGAGTGATACAAAATCAGCTTTAGAAAGAATATATAATTACTCTTTGGAAGAAATAATGGGACTTAGTTTTGGAAGATATTCTAAATATATAATCCAAGATCGTGCTATTCCTGATGTTAGAGATGGTCTTAAACCTGTTCAAAGAAGAATTCTTTATGGTATGTATAGAGAACATAATACTTATGATAAACCTTATAGAAAGAGTGCAAAAACTGTTGGAAGCATAATGGGTAATTATCATCCTCATGGTGATAGTTCTATTTATGAAGCAATGGTTAGAATGAGTCAGTGGTGGAAACAAAATACACCTTATATTGATATGCAAGGAAATAATGGTTCTATTGATGGAGATAGTCCAGCGGCAATGCGTTATACTGAAGCTCGTCTTTCTAAAATTAGTAATGAACTTTTAAAAGATATTGATAAAGATACAGTTGCTTGGGCTCCTAACTTTGATGATACAGAGCTTGAACCTACAGTTCTTCCATCTAAATTTCCTAACTTACTTGTTAATGGAACAACGGGAATAAGTGCTGGTTATGCTACTAACATTCCACCTCATAATCTTGGGGAAGTTATTGATGCAACTATTAAAAGAATAGATAGTCCTAACTGTAGACTTGAAACTATTTTAGAAATTATTAAAGGGCCTGACTTTCCAACTGGAGGAGTTATCTACGAAGCAGAAGGAATAAATAAAGCTTTTACAACTGGTAAAGGAAAAGTAGTTGTTCGTGCTAAAGTAGATATACAAAAGATAAAAGGTAAAACTAATATTATTGTTACAGAAATACCTTTTGATGTTTTTAAGTCAAATATTACTCGTAAAATAGATGAAATAAGAATAGATAAAAAAATAGAGGGTATCGCAGAAGTTCGTGATGAAACTGATAAAGAAGGACTTAGAATAGTTATAGAATTAAAACAAGGTGCTAATACTGATCTTATTTTAAATTATTTATATAAAAATACTGAGCTTCAAACTACATATAATTATAATATGATTGCAATAGTAAATCGTCGTCCTAGACTTCTTGGAATAATGGATATTTTAGATGCTCATCTTGTTCATTATAAAGAAGTAGTTTTAAAAAGAACAGCATTTGATCTTGCACATGCTAAAAAAAGACTTCATATAGTCGAAGGTCTTATTAAAGCTATTTCAATACTTGATGAAGTAATTAGGGTTATAAGAGCTAGTAAAAATAAATCTGATGCTAAAGATAATTTAGTTAAAGAGTTTGGATTTACTCCTGAACAAGCTGAAGCTATTGTTATCCTGCAACTTTATAGACTTACTAATACAGATGTTACAACTTTAGAAGAAGAACTTCATAACTTAAATATTATAATATCTGCGCTTTCAAGAATTATAAATGAAGAAGAAGAACTAAAAAGAGTTATGAAAGATGAACTTCGTGCTATAAAGAAAGAATATGCAACTGCTAGAAAAACTGTTATTACAAATGAAGAAGCAATAATTAAAATAGATGAAAAAGATATGATTCCTAATGAAGAAGTTGTTGTATTAATAACTAAAGATGGTTATGTTAAAAGAACTTCTAAAAGGGGATATAATGCTAATACAGAAGATCCACTTTTAAAAGAGGGAGATTATATAATTGGATTGTTTAAACAAAATACAATTGATACACTTTTAGTATTTACTAATCTTGGTAATTATTTGTTTTTACCAGTTCACGAGATTCCTGATATAAAATGGAAAATGCTTGGTAAACATATTAGTAATATTGTAAAACTTTCTGAAAATGAAGAAGTTATAAGTGCTATTCCTGTTAAAGATTTTAATATTGATGTTGATATAGCAATTGCTAGTAAAAATGGAATGATTAAAAGAACTTCTCTTAAGGATTTTAAAGTAAGTCGTTATTCTAAACCAATTAATTGTATGAAATTAAAAGATGATGACAAAGTTATTAATGCTTTTGTAGTTAATTATAAAGATGTTTTTGTTGCTACAGAAAATGGATATGGTCTTTGGTTTGATATTGAAGAGGTTCCTGTTTCTGGTATTAAATCTGGAGGAGTTAAAGCTATTAATCTTAGAGATGATTTTGTAGTTAGCACTTTTGTATTTGACAAATCTTTAGAATATGTTACAATATTTACAAGTAATAGAACTGCTAAAAGAGTGAGACTTGAAGAATTTGAAAAATCTTCAAGAGCTAGAAGAGGGTTAGTACTTTTGAGAGAAGTTAAAACTAATCCTTATAAGGTAAGGAAAGTATTTGTTATACAAAATCGTGGGTATTTTGGTATAAAGAAATCTACTGATATTGAAAATATTAAAAATACTGAAATTACTATTGCAGATCGTTACAAGACTGGTTCTACTATTTCAAAAGAAGAAATTGATGATGTTTTTGAAGTTAAAGATTTGGAAGAAGAAATAAGTGATGTTATTATTTTAGATGATAAAAAAGATTCTTCTTCTCTAGAACAAGATGTTAAGATTCACCAAGTTTCACTTTTAGAAATAGATGAACAACTTAAAGAAATAGATGATTTCTTAAAATAGGAGGGTATATGGAAGAAGTTAATATCGATAGAAAGAGTTTTTATGAGTTTTTAGAGTTATTGTTTAACAAAATTGATCCTGTTAATCGAGTTAATTTTAAAACTGATAATAAAAGAGGGTATAAAAAAATAGATAATGATTATTATAAATGTTTTATTGATGAATATTCATTAGTTTATCCTAGTGGAGAAAAGATTTTGTCTCACAATCTTATTTCTAAAGCTGTTAAACTTTGTGGAAATAATCTTATTATTGATCAAAAAGAATTTGATACTTCTGTTATTACATTAGAACAAATGAGAGAAATTTTTTATAGGGATTACAAGAAGATTCCTATGTTATCTAGAATGCCTGATGTGATTCAATCAATAAAAGTAAAAGAAAACTTTGATGAATCTGGAGTTCTTGTTATAGATGATGATTTAAAAGAAGTTCTTTCTGATACTATAGTTGATTATTTAAAAGAGGAAGATATGGCTTTTAGTAATCTGCAAATAGATTTATTTTATAAAAGTGAAGAAAAACAAAGAAAACGTTAATATATATGTATTTAGTTTGTATAAAAAAGCTATTAGGATGAAACCTAATAGCTTTTAAATAATTCTTGTTTTTAAAATTCTGCTAGTATTAGAAAAGTTTTTCTTTGCAGTTTTTTCTAGTACTTCTTTTCCATATTTTTCTACTAATTCTTCACCAATTTTATCAACATTTGTTCCACTTCCTTTTGGAAGAGGTATATGGTAAGTGTCTGATAATTTATCAAATTCTTGTAAAAATATGTATCTACTTATAATAGAAGCACATGCAACTGCCATATTTTTAGATTCGGCTTTAGTTACAAAAGTTATATTTTTTATAACACTTGGTATTTCGTTTAAATATGAATAATAGCGATTTTCTTTAGCAAATTCATCTACTATTATATAATCTAATTTTTCATCTATTTCGTCTAATATTAAAGATAGTACTCTGTTATGCATAATAGCTTTTATTTTGTTCATATTGTTTTCTTTTGAATATTTTTGATTGTATTCCTCATTTGACAAGATAATGCTTTTATATTTTATCTTTTTTATTATTTCTGGAGCAATTTTTTTTATTTTTTCATCTGTTATTTTTTTAGAATCAGTGCACCCAAGATCTTTTAAAAATGGTAAATCTTCTTTTTTTACATAACAAGAAGTAACTACAATTGGTCCAAAGTAATCTCCAGTTCCTACTTCATCTGATCCAACTGAGGTAGTATTTAAATAATCTATTTCATTTTTGTCATCTTCGTCATTTTCTTTGATAGCTTTCCACATATTTGCATCAACAAAAGCACTTGTTCCTTGAAACATAGCTTTTCCAGATTCATATAAAGTTATTATAGTATCTTCTTCTTCTGCTTGGAAAATTGCATAAGGAGGAGTTTTTTCTCTTTTTTTATCTTTATAGTATTCAATCATTTTGTTTTTTGTTTCTTCATCAACTTTTATTACTATATTCATTTATATCACCAAGTTTATTATAGCACGTATAATGTTGAACATAAAGATTTTAAGATTAAAATTTTGAATTCTTTATGT
>CAYVXN010000076.1:0-4236 GCA_964455135.1 uncultured Mycoplasma sp. | reverse complement strand
AGAAATATTGAAATAGCAAAAAACATGATAGATAGTAAAATAGAACTTAATATAATATCTAAATGTACAGGACTTTCTATAGAAGAAATAGAAAACTTAAGATAGTTACAAGACTTTTACTTGTAACTTTTATTTGATATAATAAATGAGAGGAGAAAAGTATATGACTTGTAATTGTTTAGTAGAATTGTCACATGTTTTTTTAGAAAAAACTTTTACTTATCTAGTGCCAGATAGTTTAAAAGAAGATATTAAAGTTGGAATGAGAGTAGAAGTACCTTTTGGTAAACAACTACTTGAGGCTTTTGTAATGGAAATATCAAGTGAGAATATAGATACTTCTAATTTAAAAGAAATAGTAAGATTAGTAGATACTTATCCTATTTTAAATGATGAATTAATAAAAATAGGAAAATTTATAAAAAATACAACACTATCATCTTTAATGGCTTCATATCAGGTAATGTTACCAAAAGCTTTAAAAGCTAAAAATAAAGTAAATATGAAAATAAAAAAAGAAAAATATCTAAAACTAAATAAAAACATTTCTTTAGAAGATTATAAATTTAATGAATCTCAAACTAAAATCATAAACATTTTAAAAGAAAAGAAACAAGTAAATAAAAAAGACTTAGATTTAATTTCTAAAAGTAGTGTAAATACTCTTTTAAATAAAAAAATACTAGTTTTAGAAGAAAAAGAAGTTTATCGTTATAACATAGAAACAAAAACAAAACAAGATTTTGTTTTAAATAATAAACAATCTGAAGTGTTTGAAAAAATAAAAAAAAGTTTAGGGAAAGAAGAAGTATTTCTTCTTCACGGAATAACTGGTTCTGGAAAAACCAATGTTTACATGAAATTAATCGAAGAAGTTATAAAAAAAGGAAAAACTGCATTATTCTTAGTGCCTGAAATATCTCTAACTCCTCAAATTATAAATAGATTTACTACTTATTTTGATAAAATAGCAGTGCTTCACAGCAAACTTTCTGAAAGTGAAAAATATGATGAATGGCGTAAAATAAATGAAGAAAAAGTAAATATTGTAATTGGAGCTAGAAGCGCTGTTTTCGCCCCACTTAAAAACATAGGAATAATTATTATTGATGAAGAACACACTCCTACCTATAAACAAGAAAATAATCCTAGATATAACGCTATAGATATCGCTAAATATAGAAGTAAGTATCATAACTGTCCTCTCATACTTGGAAGTGCTACCCCAAGTATTGAAAGTTATACTAGAGCTTTAAAAAAAGATTATACTTTAGTAGAAATAAATGAAAGATATAATGGAATGAATCCCAATATAGAAATAATTGATATGAATGAAGAATTTAAAAAAACTAATGATTATTTTTCAGAAAAACTTATTAATGCTATAGAAGACACTATTAACAAAGAAGAACAAGTAATATTATTTTTAAATAAAAGAGGTTATACCACCACTATTACATGTAAAAATTGTGGAGAAACTGAAAAATGTCCAAATTGTGATATATCCTTAACATATCATAAAACTTCTAATATGCTTAGATGTCATTATTGTGGTTATGCTAGAAAAAAAGAAAAAGTGTGTAGACATTGTAACGAAGAATTAAAAGAATATGGTCTTGGAACAGAAAAAGCAGAAGAAATAATAAAATCTTCAATTAAGAATGCAAAAATTATAAGAATGGATATAGATACCACTACAAAAAAAGGAGAACTAGAAAAAATAATAAAATCTTTTCAAAACAATGAATATAACATTTTACTTGGAACACAAATGATTGCTAAAGGATTAGATTTTGAAAAAGTTACACTAGTCGGAGTAATAAATGCTGATATTAGTCTTAATTTTCCAGACTTTAGAAGTAGTGAAACAACTTTTTCTTTACTTAATCAAGTATCTGGAAGAAGTGGAAGAGGAGAAAGAAAAGGAAAAGTACTGATTCAAACCTTTAATAAAGATCATTATGCCATAAAACATAGTAAATATAATGATTATAAAAGTTTCTATAATGAAGAAATAAAAATAAGAAAAAAATTAAACTATCCACCATTTTGTCACATATGTCTAATAAAAATAATTTCAAAAGATTATAAAATAGCTAGTGAAATGAGTTATAAAATAGGAGATTATTTAAAAAAACAAATAAAAAATGAGATTATACTTGGACCATCTACCGCTAATATATTTAAAATAAATAATGAGTATAGATTTCAAATAATTATAAAATATAAAGATTTAAAATCAATAAAAAAATACTTAATAATATTACAAGAACGATTCTTTAATGATAAAAAAGTAAAACTCGAAATTGATTTTAATCCCTTAAAACTATAAGCATCAAAAAAGATGCTTTTTTTAAGCACCTGTATTCGTATCATTATTAATCATATTTAATAGTTCATCAGTATAACTCGGATTATAACTATTATAAGAATTATTTTGATTTATTTCAGTATTATTATCTATTCTTAAAGAATTAAAAACATTATCATCAAATAAATTATTATTTTTCCCTAAATTAGAATTATTTTCAAAAATAGAATTATTATTTTCCTCTGGAGAAATTATTTGATTATTAATAACTTGCTGTTCATTATTATAATTTGGAACATTAATAACATTTTGGGTATTTTGACTAGTTTCCATATTATAATTTTCATTTACTAAATTATTTTCACTAGAAGTATAAACCATATTATCATTGCTATCATTCTCATCTTGTACTTTATTTATACCAATACTTTCCTGAACTAATTCTTCAGAAATATCATCATAGTCATCATAATCAACTAATCTAAACACCTCTTTTAAATCAGTTATACCTTCAACAACTTTTATAAGCCCATCTTGGAAAAGAGTTTTAACACCTTTTTTATAAATTAGATGTCTAAGTTCTTCACGATCAATATTTTTATTAATAGCGTCTCTTATTTCATCATTTATCATCAAAACTTCTTGAAGGGCAATTCTTCCTGTATAACCATTATGACAATGATCACATCTTCCTGTTTCATAAATTGTTTCTATATCCATACCTAAAGCTTTTTTAAACAATATTTTTTCAGTCTCATTTGCAAGTCTTTGAATTCTACAATTAGGACATAATCTTTTTGCCAAAGTTTGAGATATTATTCCTTTAAGAGAAGAAGATAAAAGATAACGTTCAACACCCATATCTATAAGTCTTTCAATAGTAGTAAGAGAGTTATTAGTATGAAGAGTAGATAAAACTAAGTGTCCTGTAATAGAAGCACGTACCGCTATTTTAGCAGTTTCAGTATCACGAATTTCTCCAATTAAAATAATATTAGGATCTTGTCTTAAAATAGAACGAAGTACAGTAGCAAAATCAAGACCAATTTCAGAGTTAACTTGTACTTGATTAAGTCCTTCAATACTCATTTCAACCGGATCTTCAACAGTAATAATATTTGATTCTTCTTTGTTAAGCTTTTGAAGCATAGAGTAAACTGTTGTAGATTTACCAGATCCAGTAGCACCAGTTATTAAAATTATTCCATTAGGATTATTAAGAAGTTCTGTAATTATTTTAAAATTCTCTTCAGTAAAACCAAGATATTCAATTCCTTGTAAACTCATAGAATAATCCAGTATTCTAATAACAATCTTTTCTCCAAAACTTGTAGGAAGAGCAGAAACACGAAGATCTAAATCTTTTCCTTCGATAACACTTTTAATTGCACCATCTTGAGGAAGACGAGATTCAGTAATATTCATTCCTGCTAAAAGTTTTACTCTTGTAGTAAGGTTACGTTTATATCTGTTATCGATGATTGCATAGTCTCTAAGTTCACCATCAATTCTAATTCTAATTTTTAAATATTTTTCTGCAGGATCAAAATGGATATCACTTGCATTTCTAATAACAGAATCAATAATGATATCATTTACAATATCCACGATTGGAGTTGTTGTAAAATTAAATTCTCGCATCATAAAACTTTTCCCCTTTATTATTCTTTTGTAAAATATCTAGTTATTTTTATAAAACACTAGAATTTATTCTAAAAATATTATATAATAGTTTTTGAAAATAAGCAAGTAGAAGGTGAGTAAAATATGAGAAAGTTATTTACTAATAAAAATAAAAAAGGATTTGCTATGGCGGAGCTTTTAGCTGTTTCTATTGTACTTTTATTTATTTTTTCAATACTATTTTCTAATTACTTACCCTTATTAGCAGAATATGAAACTAGATTAAGTTATAATGATGTAAC
>CAYVXN010000075.1:0-4273 GCA_964455135.1 uncultured Mycoplasma sp. | reverse complement strand
CAAATGTTTAATCTACCTAGTGAGTATCTTGAGTCTCCTTTTTTCACTCTTCTTGGATTTAGTTTTTCTACCTCAGTGTAATTACCTGTTTTTAATTTTTTTGCGACCCTGTCTTTTAGAGTAGGAAAATCAATATTGGTGATTTTTCTAATCATGTCATTAAATTCTTTTTCAGTACGTTTTTTTATGTTACCTGTTTTTCTCATTTCTTCAAAATCTTTATCTATGCAAAATTCTTCAGAATCATCTTTTAAGAATAAAACTATGTTTTGTGTTCCTACATCATCATATTCTGTTTCGTCTTCCTCTATTGATTCTTCATCTTGTGGTTCTTTAAAGATTTGTTGGTTAATATCGTTTTCATATAAAGATATTTGCTTCATCGATGCAATTATTTGTTCTAATGATTTTATATTAATATCTGATGGTTCTTTTTTTATGGCTTTTATGCATACTTCTAAAGATGGTATGAAATTATTTAACATAGGATTATTTAATTCTTTAAAATAATCATGGATTATAATTGCTCTATTTATAAGATCTTGTTGCCCTTCGGTTATAAAATATTCTTTTTCTTCTTCTGCAGGTTTTTCTGTAATTTTTGGTTCTTCTGGTAATTTTTCTTCTACTGGTTGTTCTTGTAAAACTTCCTTTTGTGGTTCTTCAATTGTTGTTTTTTGTTCTATATCGTTGATTGGTTTTTCTTGCTTTTCTTTAGAAGATAAATTGCATAGTTTTTCTAATTTATCTATGTTTTCCTTTAACTCTTTTAAATTTTCTTCTGTAAGTTTATATGTTTCAATAAATTTTGTATATTGTTCTAAAATATTATTTCTTACTATTTGTTCTTTTACTCTATCTATGTTTGCTTTATCAGCATAAAATCTATTTATTGATTTTCTTATATCAAAATGTAGTTTATAGAATTCTTGTTGGTTAATTTCTGGCACATCAGACTCACTATATTGTTCAAATTTTTTTATTAATTCTTCAAAAACTGGCTCAAATTCTTTTTCACAAACTTCTATCTTTTCTTTGAAATCTTCATATTTTTCAATTTCTTCGCGTGACTCTACTTGTTCTTTTTCTTCTTGAAACTTAAAATCATCACAAGACATTAGGCATAGAACTATACCTAATTCAACTTGATCAATGCCTTCGATTGAAAAGGCATCTTTTTCAAAATCTGAAATATTATTTTTTATGCTACTAACGCTAACATAATTTGAAAAACGTGAAATTCTATTATTTATGTTTTCTAGAATTTGATCATTAGTTTGTTTTAATTGCTCTAATATAGGGATGATAGAACTCATTATTGTTTGATATTGTGCTAATGGTAAATCTTTATCTAGTCCTACTTCTACTGCTGTTTTTATCATATCGATTGCATCATTATTTGGAATTTGTAGCCATTTTATTTGATTTAAAAGAAATGTTAAACTTAGTTGATTATTGCTATTCAATATTTCTTCAATTGCTTGATTTTTTATTTTTAACTGATTTTCTTCTTCTAATAGTTTTTCCTTTTCGTTTCTAATTCTTTCTTTTATTGAACTCATCATTATCTCAAATTGTTCATTTTCCATATACTCACCTGCTTTTTTATTCCTTTTTATGTTATACTATCTTTATAATACTATTTTTTTTACTTTTTTACAATGAAAAAATTTAAACTTTCATATGCTTAAATTTTTTCTAATACTACTATTTTTCTAAGAATTCTATAAAATTAAAGTACTTTTTGTCTTCATTTTTTAGTTTTGGATAGTTGTTATATGTTCCATATTCTATAAGATTTTCATCAGTTGGAGTGTTGATTATATTTTCAAATTTGTTTTCAAAGTTTTTACCGTATATTTCATTTAGTTCTTCTTGGCTAACTGTTGTTATAAATAAGTTGATGTTATTATATGTTGCATTTTTTATTATGTCTTCTAATGATAAAATGTTTGAATAGTTACCTATTCCATCAATTATAAAATTAAAGCTTAAACCATTATTCTTTATTGCATAGTATGTTTGATCTAGAATAATGTTTGCTACATCACTTGTTCCTTCGACAAATATTGCTGTTTTTTCTTTTAAATTTGTTAAATCTAAGTCATTTGTTGATAACATGTTTATTAAATTTTCTTTCATTGCTATGCTATTTAGTTTTTGTTTTGCTACAGTTAAGATGCTTGCTTGTGTTTCATATGGTGCAAAAGCTGTTCCTGATAAAGTGATGTAAACATCCTCTAGAAGGTTTATTTTTGATAGATATTCAGTTAAATAAGTTTTATCATTTTTCTTCATTTGGCTTTGATTTAGAATCATTGTTAAACTTCCTATGTTAATTTCTTCTTCTTTAGCATTTTTGAACATAATTAGAATAAGTCCAGTTATATAGTCTGCTGCACTATTAGTCCAAAAAGGATCAACTTGGCTTTTTTCTTTACATATTTCATAAGCAAAGTCATGAATTAATTGTATGGCATCATCTTTTTTATTATCTTTGTATAATTTATAAGGAAGTATTAAAGGATTATAGCCATTTGATTTTAGTGTATTATTAAAATTTACTACTTTTATATTATAATTATTTTCTTTTAAAGTTTCTCCAAATGTTTTATAGTATTCTCCTCTTTGATCCATTATAAATATATTTTCATTATTTTCTATTAACTTAGTTACTCGGTTAAATAAAACCCCTTTTGTTTTCCCTGTATTTGTTTTTCCTATTATTAAATTTGTATTTTTCATATTATCTCTCCTTTATTTCAATAAACTTTTTTCTTTATATTTAATTTTGTTTTGTTTGTTATTATAGCGTATTTTTCCATCTTCTATTCTATTTCTTAGATATTCTACCTTTCTAATTTTTTCTTCTGTTTGTTTTATGTCTTTTAATAATTCTTTTTTTCTTTCTAGCATTATTTCGTTGTTAAAATTATTCCAATATTTTTTTATTTCTTCTAAGGTGAAACCACAATCTTTTAAATCATTTATTATGTTTAAGTCTTCTAATTGCTTTTCACTATAATACCGATAATTTGTAAATAAATCTATTTCTACTGGTTTAAATAAATCTATTTCATCATAGTATCTAAGTGTTCTTATCGAAAGGCCTGTTTTTTTAGAAAAGTCTCCTATTTTGTATAACATATTTCCTCCTTTCAACAAAATATAACACTTTATATATTAATATTAACAACTTGATGTTTTTTAGTCAATGTACTTCTTTTTTCTGATTGACTATTTTACATTTTTTTATGTGAATACTCCTAGAACAAGGCCAAGTATTACCAAAAATATTAGTATAAATATAAATGTTCCAATTGGTGTATCATTATCATAATAATTTTTACTGTTTCTGTATATTTCATTTTTTTCATAGCTGTCTCTGTAACCATTTTAGTAGGCTGTGCATGCATCTGTTGCTGCGTTAACGTATGTTTTGTTCTTTTTGCAATAATACAGGCATCCATCAACTTTTCCTGATTTTTTATGACCTGAATCTAAATAAGCACAGCTATTGCAACCCATGCTATTCCCCTCCTTTCGTGATAAGCTTATCACTCTAGTTAACTGGAGAGTCAATAGGTTATTCAATATAAAAAGTTCCTTGCTTTTTTTGAGCAAGAAACTTACTTTTTAATTTTATTTAGTTTTCTAGTATTTTATTGTTTGGATATTATTTTTAATTTAGTTAAGATCTCGTGCTTCCTTTATTGTTTTCGGTATCATTTTCTAGATTTTTTATTTCTTTTATTTTTTTTCTTGATGATTTTTCTATCCAACTTTTTACTATTTGTTTGGCTTGTTCATACCCTGTTTCGTATTTTGGATTTGTTTCTAGTTCTTTTTTTATTTTGTCTTTGTTATTATACCAAAACTGATTTACTTTACTTCCATCACTAAATTCTGTTTTTTTATCTTTGCTTTTTGGCACGTAACCTTCATTTAACATTTCTATGTATTCTGCTACTTTGTCTTCAGGGGATAAAGAGTTTATTTTATTTTTTACTATTTGTTTGGCTTGTTCATACCCTGTTTCGTATTTTGGATTTGTTTCTAGTTCTTTTTTTATTTTATCTTGGGTTGGTTGGTAATTCCAAAACCTATTTACTTTACTTCCATCACTGAATTCTGTTTCTGTATCATTGCTTTTTGGCACATAACCTTCATTTAGCATTTCTATGTATTCTGCTACTTTGTCTTCAGGGGATAGTGATGTCAAACTTTCTATTTCTACATAATCTTTTACTTCTCCTAGTAAAGAGAATAATCC
>CAYVXN010000074.1:0-4501 GCA_964455135.1 uncultured Mycoplasma sp. | reverse complement strand
ATGAACAAATAGCAGCAATTTTTGAAGAAACTGCTAATAATGAAAAAGAACATGCTAAAATGTGGTTCAAAGAATTACATGGTGGTTCTGTTCCATCAACTATGGAAAATTTAGAAGATGCAGCAAATGGTGAAAACTATGAATGGACTGAAATGTATGCTGAATTTGCTAAAACTGCTAAAGAAGAAGGCTTTGATCGTATAGCATTTTTATTTGAAGAAGTAGCAAAAATTGAAAAAGAACATGAAGAAAGATATTTAACATTACTTAAAAATGTAAAAGATGACAGTGTATTCCACAAAGATGGAGACAAGATTTGGGTATGTCGTAATTGTGGCCATGTCTATGTTGGAAAAGATGCTTTAGATGTATGTCCGGTATGTAAACATCCACAAAGTTACATGGAACAAAAAGCAGACAATTATAAATAATTCAGGGATATCCTTGAATTTTTTTTGGAGGTAAAAATGAGAATAGTAATGAAAATAAGTGGAGAATCACTAAAAAAAGATAATAATATTACAGAAAGTAGTTTAGATAAACTTTATGAAAATATTTTAGAAATAAAAGATAATAATGAAATCATTATAATTCCTGGTGGAGGAAACTTCTGGAGAGGTAGAAATAATCTTGCCATAAACAAAGTTATTTCCGATCAAATAGGAATGCTAGGTACAATAATGAATGCCCTTGCAATAAGTTCCTATTTAACAGAAAAAGGTATTTCTTCTACATGTTATGGTGCCTTTGAAATATCAGGATTAATAAAAAAATCTAACGTAAACGATGTAAACAAAGACTTAAAAGAAGGAAAAATAATCGTTTTAGGCGGAGGACTTGGAGTCCCTAATCTATCAACAGATATGACAACAGTTTCAAAAGCAATTGAATATAATGCAGATTTAATCTTAATGTCCAAAAATGTTGATGCAATATATGATAAAGATCCAAAACTTTCATCTGCTAATAAAATAGAAAAAATATCTCATCAAGAACTTTTAAATATGTCAATAAAACAAGGCATTTCATCTCTAACAATTCTTGATCTAGAAGCACTAGTAGAACTTGCAAAACATAAAACACCAATGTACGTATATAATGGAGCTGCTATAGAAAGTATTAAAGAAGTTCTAAACGGCAAAAAAGGAACCAGAGTTATAACTGAATAACTCTTTTTTCTTGCAATTAAACAAAAAATATAGTAGTATAAATTTGCATAAAGTTACAGGAGGTTTTATGAAAAATTATTTAGTTAGTAATAATAAAAACTTTATTTTAGGATATGAAGTAAAAGAAGAACTTATAAAAGTTACATTTTCAAATGGAGAAATTAAATATATTCCCCGTTCTGAATTAGCAATAAATTATTTAGATGATGTTATGAAAGATCAACATGAATTATATAAAAAAGATTTTGAATTATCTATTGATAAAAAAAATATTATTTGCTCTTCAATCATAAGTGCAATCATTGCATCAAGTATTTTAATGAATGAAACAGAAGATAATACAGATGTTTATTTAACAACCGCAGTAGTTACAGGACTTTCGTTTTTGGCAAGCACTTTAATAATCGGAGTAAACAAAAAAGAAGAAGCATATAGAGATTTTGAAAAAGATGAACTTATGTTAAAATATCAAGAACTTTTAGAAAAAACATGCAGTGATGAAGAGTTTTATAACCAATTACCAAAAAGATTAAAAAGAAAAGTAACAGATATTCATACAGGAAAAGATCATTTATGTATTAATTCTATTAACGATTTCACTTTAAGTGAAATACAAAATTTAGTGTTAAAAAGTATTGACTATAATGAAAATTCAAAAAAATTGATAAGAAAATAAAAAGGTGATAAAGTGAAGTCATATAAAGAATTTGAAGATTATTTAAATAATATAAAAAATAAACCAAAACTTCTTCTACATAGTTGCTGTGCGCCTTGTTCAACATCTGTATTAGAACTTTTAACAAAATATTTTAAAGTAGACATATTCTATTACAATCCAAATATTTACCCAGAAAATGAATATTTAAAAAGAAAAAAAGAACAAGAAAAACTAATAATGTTGTTAAATGAAGATATTAATTTTATAGAAGCATGTTATAATCCTGAAGTTTTTAATAATGAAATAAAAGGATTAGAACAAGAAAAAGAAGGTGGATCAAGGTGCAAAAAATGCATATCATTAAGAATGAAAGAGACATGTAAATATGCTAAAGAAAATAACTATGATTTTTTCACAACAACTTTGTCAGTTAGTCCACACAAAAACAGTAAGATGATAAATGAAATAGGATACAGTTTAGAAACAGAATACTCTATGCCTTATTTGTATTCAGACTTCAAGAAAAAAGAAGGTTACAAAAAAAGCATATTATTATCAAAAAAATATAATTTATATAGACAAAACTACTGTGGTTGTAAATATTCAAGTAAAAACTTATAAAAATACTTAATACTAATCATATTTAATGGTATAATTAAGTAGGAGTGATTAAATTGAGATATATAATTTCAGCCGGGGGAACAGGAGGTCATATTTATCCTGCCCTTAGTATTATAAATAAAATAAAAGAAGAAGATAAAAATGCTAAAATACTTTACATTGGTACAACAGATAGAATGGAAAAAGATATTGTACCTAATTTAGGTATCGATTACTTAGGTATAAAAATGAATGGACTTACAAAAGATGTAAAGAAAATATTTGAATTTATAACTAATACTTTAGTAGGATTAAAAAAATGTAAAAAAATAATGAAAAAATTTAAACCAGATGTTGTAATAGGAGTAGGAGGATATGTTACCGTTCCTGTTGTTTTAGCAGCGCATAGTCAAAAAGTAAAAATTATATTACACGAACAAAATAGTATTCCTGGTAAAGCTAACAAACTTCTTAGCAAATATGCCAGTACCATTTGTATTTCCATGGAAAGTTCAAGAAAATACTTTGAACATAATAATATTGTTCTAACTGGAAACCCTAGAGGAGAAGAAATATTAAAATTTAAAAAAGGAAACAAAAAAGATTACGACTTATCAATTTCTAAAAAATTAGTTCTTATAACAATGGGCTCTTTAGGAGCAGAAACTATAAATAAAAAGATAATAGAACTACTAGATGACTTTGGTAATAAAAATTATGAAGTTTTACTAGTAACTGGTAAAGATAACTATGAAGAAGTAGCAAAAAACAAATTACCAAAAAATGTTAAAGTAGTTCCATATATCGAAAAAATGGGAGAAGTATTAAAATTTACCGACCTAATAATTACAAGAGCAGGAGCAACTATTATATCAGAAATAACAGCGCTTAATATTCCTTCTATTCTTATTCCTAGTCCTTATGTTGCAAACAATCACCAAGTTATTAATGCAAAAGATTTAGAAAATAATAAAGCAGCTTTCATAGTAGAAGAAACATCTTTTAACAAAAAAGACTTACTTGAAAAAATAGATAAAATTCTTGGAGATTCTAAACTTTATGGACAAATGAGTTTGGCTTCTAAAAAGCTTGGAATAACTGACAGTGCTACAAGAATATATGAAGAAATTAGAAAGGTTATTTAAAGGGTGAGTTTATGAATGAATTTATAAAATTAGTTGAAGATAAATCTCTAGGAAACTATAAAGAAAACGTATCTTTCAAAACACTTACTACCTACAAAACAGGAGGAAATGCAAAATTAGTTTTTTATCCTAAAAATATTAACTCCTTAAAAGAAGCATTAGAATACCTAAAAAAGAATAATATTTCATTTAAAGTATTTGGAAATGGATCTAATATCCTTGCAAGTGATAATGATTATGATGGTGTTATTATAAAACTTACTAATTTAAATGATTTAAAATTTGATAATGGAAAAATAGAAGTAGAAGCAGGTTATAATTTTGCTCTTCTTGCTAACACTATTACAAAAAAAGGTTATTCAGGTCTTGATTTTGCATGTGGTATTCCTGCCACTGTCGGTGGAGCAGTTTATATGAATGCTGGTGCATACTTAAGTGATGTTAGTAAAATAATTGACAAAGTTCTAATACTTGATGAAAACTTTGAAATAAAAACTTTAGAAAAAAAAGACCTAAAGTATAGTTACAGACATTCAATTTTTATGAATCATAATTGGATAATTTTAAAAGCATATTTTACAGTAAAAAAAGACGAAGCTGAAAGAATGATTGAACTTATTAATGATAGAAAAAAAAGAAGAATAGAATCACAACCACTCGAATATCCTTCAGCTGGTTCAGTTTTTAGAAATCCAGAAGGAATGTATGCAGGTAAACTAATTGAAGATTGTAACTTAAAAGGATATATTCATGGTGGAGGAGAAATAAGCTCTAAACATGCCAACTTTATTATAAATAAAGGAAATGCTACTTCTAATGATATTAAATATTTAATGGATTTAGCACACAACGAAGTTTTAAAAAAATATAATATAAAATTACATAGAGAACAAGAATTGTTTAATTTTGGAGATAAATATGAGTAAAAA
>CAYVXN010000073.1:0-4509 GCA_964455135.1 uncultured Mycoplasma sp. | reverse complement strand
ATCCATTTATGAACATTTACTCCCATTTTATGCTAAAATTTCAACAAAATCAAAAGATAAACTATCTTTTTCTAACCTTTGATTTTTCATCTAAAATTTCTTCTTCATAAAAAACATTACAATTTCTTAAAATAAACTCACCAAAACCATATTCATATCCAAAAATCGAGTTAAAAGAATTATTTACATTGTCTAAATCAAAATTAACAACATAATCATCTTCATATATTTTATCATTAATATAACTTGAATTATTTTGAAAAATATCATTAACAAATTTATTTTTCAAAATTTCATCAGGAGTATAATAAGAATCATTAACAAAATCTGAAACATTTTCCATTAATTCAGAAGAAAGATTTGAAAATTTTTCTGTTATAACAGAACCATTTCCATAAAGTTCATCAGTATCTAAACTATAGTCAATAAAATTTTTTCTATTCTCTTTTTGAAGTAAACAAGTACCCAAAAGTGTTGCTGGTAAAACTGAAATAATTTCCTCAAAAGTAGTAAGATCTCTATCAAACAATTGCTGAGCAAAGCAAACAGAAGCAAAAGAACATAAAAAAGATGAAGCACCATTAAAAAAAGTTTTACCCAAAAACTTTTTGGTGAGACTTTCCTGATAAGAAACTTTATCAATAAAATCAATAACAAAAGGCGATATCTTTAAAATTTCATTCAAATTATCTAATATTATCCTTTGTTTTTCTATAGTTTTATCAACATTCATTGTTGATAACTTTTTTTCCTTATTTTCAACCATAAACTCCTCCAAAACTTAATAATTAACCTTATCTAAATAAAGACCACATGCAGGTGCACACTTTAAATTACCACCCCTAAAATTACTTTCTAAAATATCAGAAACATAACTAACATCCTTTTTTAACGAACCAACTTCAATTAAAGAACCAACAATGTTTCTAATCATCTTACGAAGAAAACCATCCCCCTCAAAAGTAATTTTTAAAATATCACCAAGAATATCAAAATCAATACTATATATAGTTCTAACACAATTTTCCTTATCTTTAGAATCAGTACAAAAAGCTCTAAAATCATGCTTTCCAATCAAACACATCGAAGCCTTTCTCATCAAAGAAACATCAAGACACTTACAGTACTGATACTGATAATTTCTATTAACCGGAGAAAACTCTCCCATATTTATATAATAAGAATAAATCTTACTTTTAACATCATACCTAGCATGAAAACTATCACAGACTAAAGAAACTTCTTTAACATATATTTCACCATCAAAACTATTATTAAGATACTTCTTAAGATTATAAGCTTTAACTTCTCTATCAAGATCAAAATGTGCACTTTGCATAAGAGCGTGAACACCCTTATCAGTTCTACCTGATGCAAAAACACTAACAAAAGAACCATTTAATGAAGTAAGAGCACTTTCTAAAGAACCTTGTACAGTTTTTAACCCATTTTGTCTTTGAAATCCATTAAAACAAGAACCATCATAAGAAAAAGTTATAAAATACCTCATTTCTTCTTTCTCCTCTGAATATTATAAGTAATTCTAAGAAGTCTCTTAATAGAAACAAATCTACTAAAGAAAATCCCCATCTTAACCTTAAATCCAGGAACTATAACAGTTTTCCTTTCTCTCAAAAACTTATCAATAGCATACCTAGCAACATATCTAGCTGATAAAGACGCTATATTAAATTTAACTCCTGCAACATTATTAAAATTAGTATCAACAGGACCAGGACATAAAACAGAAACTCTAACCTTAGATTTATTACGACGAAGTTCTTCTGCTATTGCAAGAGTAAAAGAAGTAACATAACTTTTAGTAGCATAATAACAACTCATAAGAGGACCACCCTTAAGAAGGCCAGCACTACTTGCAACATTTAAAATATAACCCTTATTCTTCTTAACCATATCTTTAAGAAACATACGAGTCAAAATATGTACTGCCTTGATATTAACATCAATCATATTAAGTTCAGTAAGCAAAGAAACAGAATTATAATCTCCAAATAAACCAAATCCAGCATTATTAATAAGTACATCAATATTCTCATTCTTACAAACCATATATAAATCCTTAGCATGCTTCTCATCAGCTAAATCAATCACAACAACCTTAACCTTAGTCTTCAAAGAAGATTGTAACTGTTCAAGCTTTTCTTTATCTCTAGAAGCTAAAACAAGATCAAAACCAAGTTCACTTAAATAAATAGCCATCTCCCTACCAATTCCAGAAGAAGCTCCAGTAATAAGTGCTTTCATACCTCACCAACTCCATCTACATTATACCACACTAAACAAGTAAAACAAATAAAAAACTAGCATTACACTAGTTCTATAATCACCATTAAAGCGTCATCTCCACGTCTTTCATCAAGCTTTAATATTCTTGTATATCCACCATTACGATCCTTGTAACGAGGAGCAAGTTCATCAAATAATTTCTTAGTAGCTTCTTTATTATTCATTAAAAACGCTGCAGCTTTTCTACGAGAAACTAAACTACCATTTTTAGCATAAGTAATCATTTTATCTAAACATCTTCTAGTTTCTTTAGCTCTAGCTTCAGTAGTTTCTATTCTTTCATTCATAATAAGACTAATAGTAAGATTAGCTAACATACTTCTTCTATGCTTATTATCTACACCTAACTTTCTCATTATAATACTCCTTTCGTTAATCGTCTTCTCTTAAAGTAAGATCAAGTTCTTTAACTTTATCAAGAACTTCTTTTAAAGATTTCTTACCTAAATTTCTAATTTTCATAACTTCTGCATCAGATTTATTAACTAAATCTTGTAAAGTATGAATACCTGCTCTTTTTAAACAATTGTAAGCACGAACAGAGAAATCTAAATCCTCAATAGCAGTCTCTAACGCTTTTTGTTTAGGATCTTCTTTCTTTTCAATCATCATACCAGTAGCATCTGCTATATCATCAAGTTTAGTAACAAGTTCTAAATGTTCAATTAAAATTCTTGATGCAAGTGCAATAGCTTCTTCTGGTTTCATTGAAGCATTAGTCCATACTTCAATAACAAGTTTATCATAACTTTCATCTTGTCCAACACGAGCATCTTGAACTTCATATGCAACTCTTTCAATTGGAGAATATAAAGAATCAATAGCAATAACTCCAATTTTCTTATCTTCAAGAAGTTTCTTGTTTTCTTCAGCACGAACATAACCTCTTCCAGAAGAAACAGTCATTTCCATATCAAGTTTTCCGCCTTTAGCAAGTGTTGCAATAACTTTGTCCTTGTTAATAATTTCAACATCTGGATCACATACAAAATCTCCAGCAGTAATTACACCTTCTTCTGATTTTGAAACTCTAATTACTTTGTCTTCCTTACAATGTTTTTTAATAACTACATCTTTCAAATTAAGAACAATTGTAGTTACATCTTCAATAACACCTTCAATTGTTTGAAATTCATGTAAAACTCCATCAATCTTAACACTAGTAATAGCACTACCAGGAAGTGAAGATAACATTACTCTTCTAAGAGCATTCCCAATAGTATAACCAAAACCTCTTTCAAGTGGTTCTAGTTCAAATTTTCCATAATTATTTTTTTCTACATAATCTGTAATTTTATAATTTGGTTTTTCAAATTGAATCATAGGTTCCCCTCCTTTAATTAGTTACGTGGTCTCTTAGGTGGACGACATCCATTATGAGGAATTGGAGTTACATCAGATATAGACATAACTTCAAGCCCTGCAACTTCAAGTGATCTAACAGCAGTATCTCTACCAGGTCCAACACCTTTAACAACTACATTTACTTTACGCATACCCATATCGTATGCTTCTTTAGCAGTTTTTTCAGCAGCAATTCCTGCAGCATATGGAGTAGATTTTTTACTACCTTTAAAACCAACTGCTCCTGGAGCTGCCCAAGTAAGAGCATTCCCATCTTTATCAGTAATAGTTATAACTGTATTATTGAATGTTGCATGAACATGAACAACACCTTCAGGAACGTTCTTTTTAACTTTTCTTTTTCTTTGTTTATAAGCCATAGTTTAACCTCCTTAAACTTAAAATTAATATATTATTTCTTTTTATTAGCAACAACTTTTCCTCTACCCTTACGAGTATGAGCATTTCTGTTAGTTCTTTGTCCTCTTACAGGTAATCCTCTTCTATGACGATGTCCTTCATAAGAACCCATTTCCATTTTACTCTTAATATTCATAGAAACTTCACGTCTTAAATCACCTTCAGTAACATACTTATTTAACTCTTCACGAATTAAACCAAGTTCTTCATTTGTTAAATCTTTAGTTCTTTTATTTGGATCAATTTTAACTGCTTCAACTATTTTTTTAGCAGTAGTATGCCCAACTCCATAAATATAAGTTAAAGAAATAACAATTTTCTTATTATTTGGTATTTCAACACCTTTAATACGAGCCATAATTTTCCTCCTTACTAACCTTGGGTTTGTTTGTGTTTTGGATTTTCACAAATAACCATTACTTTTCCTTTACGTTTAAT
>CAYVXN010000072.1:0-4601 GCA_964455135.1 uncultured Mycoplasma sp. | reverse complement strand
TCCATATTTTAAAATTTTAAGAAAAACTATTGACTTTTAATAGTTAGCCTTTCTACTATGCAAATCTCCTTTAGTTAAAAGGTTTATCTTGTCTTAACTTTATTTTTAACTTTTTCAACTAATGATTCTGTAATTACATTTGAGTATAATACTTTTAATTCATGTAAAGCTCTTATTACTGCAACATATAGTAAATGCATATCTATGCTATTCTTAGAATCGTAAATATCACTAGATACATCATTTCTTATAACTGCATCAAATTCCAAGTCCTTAAAGGCAATGCTTGTTACAACATATATTCCTCCATCATATTTTGATGTTTTATCATCTAAATATGATACAGGCAAATCATATTTTATAATAAACCCTTAATTTTTGCTAGTTAGACGATAGTTTAATTCCCATAAAGCATTCTTATTGCTATCCCATTTTAACTTCTTTTTGGCTTCTTCATATTTAAGCCATTCCATTTTAGTGTGTTCGTGCGATAAAATTATATCTTTGTTTTTACATTCAATCCCAAAACAATGTTCATATATTAATAATATGTCATTTCCCCAAATGAACTCTTTTGTTACATTTGGAACTGGCATAGTACAAATAGATTCTAGTTCAATAACATTACTAAAATCAGTAATTCCTGCTTCTTCATTTACCTCTCTTTTACATGCTTCTATATATGTTTCGTCGTCATCAACACCTCCAGCAATTCCCTGCCAAATTTCTTTAGAACTATTTCTACAAAAAACACCAAAAAGATACTCGCCATTTTCCTTTATAAATGGAAATGCTAATATTTGATGTGGTCTTCTCATATTTACCTCCTATCTTTCTCTCAAGCATATTATATAATTTTTGTAAAAAAAATACAAATTAGTTATAAAGAGTCCATACAAAAAAAGACTAGAAAACAAATACTCTAATCTTTAAATAGCTTTTTTAAATTTAATCCTGCATTATAAATATCTTTTTTACTAACATCATCTAAATCATTATTAAGCTTATTAATAGCGTCCCTCAAACCAATATTTTCTTTTATCATTTCATTAACAAGTAAAGCCTCCACAAATATATCACTTTTTTCTAAAATACGTCCTTCTTTTTCTATAATAAAAGTATATTCTCCTAAAGATGTTTTATCATCTTCTTTAAGCCTCAATATAACATCATTAATTAATCCATAATAATTCTTTTCATGAATCTTAGTAAGTTCTTTAAAAACAGATACCTTAACATTACCTAATTTTAAAGACAAAAACTCTAAAGTCTTAACAATTCTTTTCGGAGACTCATAAAAAACAAATGTATTAACAAAAGAACTTTCTATTTCTTTAACTAATTTATTTTTATCTTTAGTCTCCCTAGGAAAGAAACCATAAAAAGTAAACTTATCTGTATTAACCCCACATACAGAAAGTGCTGTTACCAAAGCAGATATTCCTCCCACTCCTAAAACTTTTATATCTTCCTGTCTTGCTCTTTTTACTAAAATATTACCAGGATCTGATATACAAGGAGTACCAGCATCAGATATAAGTGCAATATCCAAGCCACTTTTTAAATCATTTATTATTCTATCTACTTTCTCCATTTCATTAAATTTATGATAAGAAACAAGTTTATTTTTTATATCAAAATGATCAAGTAACTTTAAACTAGTCCTTGTATCTTCACAAAGAATATAAGAAACCTCTTTTAAAGTATCAATAGCTCTTAAAGTCATATCATTTAAATTACCTATCGGAGTAGCAACTACATACAAAGTTCCCATACAAACACCTACTTTTTATTTTTTTCTTTTCCCTCTATTTCTTTTTTTAATTTATCTAATATATTAAGTGCCTCAATCGGAGTAATCTCAAGAGGATTAATGGCTTTTATTTTTTCTTCAATAACATTATCTTCTTGTTCTTTAAAATCCAAAAACAAACTTGTTTGAGTATAAACTTCTTTTTTAGTTTCTTTACTCTCATAAATATTTAATATTTCCCTTGCTCTTGTAATTATATCTTCTGGAAGATTAACAAGCGAAGCAACATGAATCCCATAACTTTTATCAACTGCACCACTTTTAACTTTATGAAGAAAAATTATCTTATCATCTTCTTCTTTAGCACTAACATGAACATTTTTTAAATTTCTTAAATTTTGTTCAAGCGAAGTAAGTTCATGATAATGAGTAGAAAAAAGCATTTTAGCACCAATCTTATCATGAATATATTCGAGTATTGCCTGAGCTAAACTCATTCCATCATAAGTAGCAGTACCTCTTCCAAGTTCATCAAACAAAATTAAACTATTTTTAGTAGCTCTAGAAACAGCATTATTAGCTTCTTTCATTTCTACCATAAAAGTACTTTCTCCACTTACTAAATCATCACTAGCACCAATTCTTGTAAAAATATTATCAAATATAGGAAGAACAGCCTTTTTACAAGGAACAAAAGATCCTATTTGATTTAAAATAACAATAATTGCAAGCATTCTCATATAAGTAGACTTACCACTCATATTAGGACCAGTAATAAGTAAAATATTAGTATTTTCATCCATTACGATATCATTAGCAATATAATCTTTTTTAGACACAACTTCCACAACTGGATGTCTTCCATCTTTAATATTGATACATCTTTTATCAGTTATTTCTGGTTTAACAAAATTATTTTGTTCTGCAACTACAGAAAGTGACAAAATAACATCAAGCTCACTAAGAACATTAGAAACCTGTTGAAACTTAGGAACAAATTCCTTTACCTTATCCTTTATTTCAATAAAAAGATTATATTCTAAAGCAATAATTTTTTCCTCAGCATTTAAAATCAAATTCTCTTTCTCTTTAAGCTCCGGAGTTATAAATCTTTCTGAATTAGACAAAGTCTGTTTTCTCTCATAACCAAACTGATCTTTCACATTAGCAGCATTACCTTTACTAATTTCAATATAATAACCAAAGACTCTATTATAACCAACTTTTAAATTCTTAATACCAGTTCTTTCTCTTTCTTCTTTTTCCATATTTAAAATAAAGTCTTTTCCACCACTAGAAAGGCTTCTTAAATCATCAA
The DNA here is from genome assembly GCA_964455135.1 of uncultured Mycoplasma sp. Lineage (GTDB taxonomy): Bacteria > Bacillota_I > Bacilli_A > RF39 > UBA660 > UMGS1449. The sequence continues at coordinate 1,530 of CAYVXN010000072.1, read as the reverse complement.
GTTCTTTATTAAATCCATCTTTTATAATTCCCCCTTCTTTAATAGAAATAGGAACTTCTTCTTTAAGAGAAAAGTCAAGTAAACTATAAACTTCTTCCAAAGAATCAAAAGTTTTATCATAATTTATACTATTTAAAATCTTCTTTATTTCAGGTAAAACTCCAAGTGATCTTTTAAGTTGTAATAAATCCCTAGCATTAACATTACCATAAGTAACTCTACCAGAAAGTCTTTCCAAATCATAAACACTATTAAGAAGTTCCCTAAGTTCTTCTTTATAAATAAACTCAACTAAAAAAGTAGAAATAAGATTTTGTCTTCTAAGTATCTCCTTTTTTTTAACAAGAGGATTTTCAATCATTTCTTTAAGTAATCTAGATCCCATCGCAGTCTTAGTTTTATCAAGAAGCCACAAAAGAGAATAAGTCCTTTCCTTAAGTCTAAGAGTCTCTGTAAGTTCAAGATTTCTCTTAGTATGAATATCTAAATTAAGAGTATCACTCTTTTTCTTAAGAATTGCTTTTTTAAAATGAGATAAATCTCCCTTTTTAGCTTCTTCGATATAATATAAAAGATGTTTAATAGAAGTACTAAGTCTCGCATCTTCTATATCTTCATATATATACTCATAATTAGAAGATAAATCATTATTAATAGTAACAAGTATATTATAATTATCTTTTAAAACACTAGTAATCTCACGACTTATTTTAGAATTAACAATAACTTCTTTTAGCTCAAGTCTTATTATTTCATTTATAAGAGCATCTTTATCATAATCAATAAGAGTAGTAAAAAACGATCCTGTAGAAATATCAGCATAAGAAAGAGCATAACAATGATCAAAATCATAAATACTTCCAATATAATTATTACTTTTTTCATCAAGCGAAGAAGACTCCATAACAGTTCCCTTAGTAACAATTTGAGTAACCCCACGCTGTACAACACCTTTTTTATCCGGAGGGGTAAGCTGTTCACAAATAGCAACTTTATATCCTTTATTAGTAAGTTTCTCTAGATAACCTTCATAAGCATGAAAAGGTATTCCACACATAGGAACTCTTTCCTCAAGACCACAATTTCTTCCAGTTAAAGTAAGTTCAAGCACGCGTGATGCAGTAATAGCATCCTCAAAAAACATTTCATAAAAATCACCAAGTCTAAAAAAAACAATTGTATCTTCATACTTGTCTTTTATTTCCATATATTGCATCATCATCGGAGATAACTTATTTCTATCAACATCGCTTCGTTTCATACACAACACCTTTTTTTATTATACAAAAAAAATAGACATAAATCTATTTATTTTACACATTTTTTAGTCTTTCTATTTCTTCTTTAGATAACCCTGTATACTTAGATATAACACTTATATCAACTTCATCTTTCAGCATATTTTTGACTATTTCTATTTTTTCTTGTTCAATGCCTTTTTCTATTCCTTGTTCAATACCTTTTTCTATTCCTTGTTCCCTAGCTTCTTCAAGTTCACTTAATCTTAGTTTTTCTAAATGTAATTCTTTG
>CAYVXN010000071.1:0-5394 GCA_964455135.1 uncultured Mycoplasma sp. | reverse complement strand
ATATCTGAATGTACAGGTCTTTCTAAAGAAGAAATAGAAGAACTTAAATCTAAATAAGATTCTTCTATTTTTCTATATTCTTATTATTAATTTATTTACATTTTTCTTGTTCTGACCTAGATAAATATGATATTATATCAGTAGGTGATGGTTATGAAATTAGATATCATAGTAAATAAATATTTACTAATTTGGCATTTATTATATCAATCTTCAGTAAGTGATGAAATTCATAATCTAAAACAAAAACTATGGAATGACAACAAAAAAGAATATTCTTTGGTGCATAAAGATAAAGAAGAAATTCTATCGTCTCTTGAAGATTTTATTCCCAATGATGACTTAATATATAACTTATTTGAACAAAACTATTTATATAAAAAAATAAAACATGAAACCAATAAATACAGAAATAATATTTTAGAAATTTGGGACATGAACAGAAAAAAATACACTAAAGAACTAAGCTCAATCTTAAAATTCAACCTAAGAGACACATATAAAATCTGCGTAGTTCATCCTAATCTAGATGTAGTAGAAACAGATTTTAGCTCTAATATCATAACTATAGGAAAAAAAATTATAACACGAGATAAAGATAATTTTTTAACATATCTAGTATATAAAATAGTAAAAAATGAAATATCAAGACTTAAAACTGAAGAAAGAGATATTTTAGATGTAGTAGTAGAACTTGCTATTACTAATGAATTATATACAAGAGTATCAAAAGAATCAAAATATAAAATAGGCAAAAAAGACTTAAGAGAATTAAAAGAAAAAATATATCCATACTGGCTTATGTATTTAGGAGTACCATCTTCTGATTTTGAAAAATACATGATAAGAGATAATATTTTCTTTGATAAAAACAAATATAATTACGAAAAATTACTAAAAACAGTAGATTTATATTCTTTTATTGCCTTTCTAATAAAAAACAAAAAAACTATTTTCAGAACAAAACTAGTACCAGTAGAAAATATTGAAGTATTATAACAAGGAGGCATTATGGAAGCAAGAATTAAAAATTTACTAGAAAAAATTAAATTTCCAGAAGAAAAAATGTTTTCCTTTGAAAATGCTACACTAAGTAAAATCGTTGTAGTAGAAGAGTCTAATACTTGGAATATTTACCTTAAAAATAAAACTAATTTTAAGTATGATGATCTTAAAACTTTTTTAACCTGTTTAGAAAACTATGTTAATAAAAAATACACTTATAACATATTTGTAGAACCTTTAGAAGAAGATTTATCTTTATATGAAGATTATTTTAAAAACATCTTGGTTTTAATAAACAATAATAATCTTTTTTTTGACATGTTTTCTGATAGATTAATAAATGAAAATAATGATTTTTATATTGAAGTCTATAATAAAGCTGAAGAAATCACTTTAAATAAAAAACTTGAATGCATAAATAAATATTTCAAAAAATTTGGTTTTAATACACTGCCTAAAGTTCGTTATAATAGTGAAAAAAATAGTTCTATTAAAGAAGAAATAGAAAGCTTATATAAAGTAGATGAGGAAAAGTTAAAAAGCTTTAATGCTTTAAAAACTGAAGAAGTAGAACCTTCAAAAAAAGAGTTTAAAAGTGGTAATTTTGAAAAGAAAATCTATTCCAGTAAAAAAGGACTTTTTGGAGAAGTAAAAGGTCCTGTTACTAAATTAAATGATATTAGTTATGAAGTAGATAACATAAGTGTAGAAGTACAAATATTTGAAGTTGTTCCTTCAAATAAAAAAGGATTTAATTCTCTTACATTAAAAGTTACTGACTTTTCTACTAGTATGTATGTTAGAATCTTTGCAAGAAGTGAAGAAGAATACGAAGAACTTTTAAGTAAATTTAAAGATGGAATGTGGCTTAGGATAGCAGGGTATGTTAAAAATAATAATTTTTACAATGACTTTGTAATTAACGCAAGAACAATAGAAATTATAGAAAAGAAAGAAAACATTCCAATGGATGAAGAAGATGATAAAAGAGTAGAATTACACATTCATACAACAATGAGTCAAATGGATGGAGTAGTAAGTGCATCTGATATAATAAAACGCGCTATTAAATGGGGACATAAAGCTATTGCTATTACTGATCATAACGCTATTCAAACCTTTCCAGCAATTAGTAAGTTCAAAAATGATATTAAAGTTTTATTTGGAGTAGAACTTGCTATGATAGATGATGATTTAGATTTAATTTTTAGAGAAGATGATTCTGTTCTACTTGATAACACTTATGTAGTATTCGATTTTGAAACAACTGGATTTAATGCTGGCGGAGTAGATTCAATTATTGAAATTGGAGCAGTAAAGATTAAAAATGGTGAAATAATTGAAACATTTGATAGACTAATTAATCCTGGTAAAAAATTAGAAGAACACATAGTAAACTTAACACATATTACTGATGAAATGCTTAGTGATTGTCCAAATGAAGAGGAAGTAGTAAAAGAATTTATCAAATGGACCGGAGATCTTCCAATGGTTGCCCATAATGCAAAATTTGATGCTTCATTTTTAGAAATGGCTTATCAAAAATATAACCTTGGAACATATAAAAATATGCTTATAGATACACTTCAATTATCTCGTGCACTTGATACAGAACACTCTCGTCATTCTTTATCAGCACTTGTAAAAAGATACGATATAGAATTTGATGAAGAAGGACACCACAGAGCAGATTACGATGCTGATGCTACTGCTAAAATCTTTCATAAAATGTTACTTAAATTAGAAACAAGAAAAATACTAAAAGCAAATGAAATTAATTTACTTGTAAGTAAAGATGATATTCATAAATTTGGAGAACTTTATCATATAAATATTTTAGTACAAAATAGTGTTGGTTTAAAAAATTTATTTAAGTTAGTAAGTTATGCTAATACAAAATATTTATACAAAACTCCAAGAATAATAAGAAGTGAAGTAGAAAAACATCGTGAAGGTCTTTTAATAGGAAGTGCCTGCGCAAACGGAGAAATATTTCGCCTAGCACGTAGTAAAAGTGAAGAAGAATTGAGTAACTTAATGAATTTTTACGATTTTATAGAAGTACAATCTCCAGAAGTATATAGTTATTTAGTAGATTTATCTGATTTTAAAAATATGGATGAAGTAAAAGATAACATAAATAAAATAATAAAAGTAGCAAATGAAAAAAGAAAACTTGTAGTAGCAACTGGAGATGTTCATCATTTAGATAGAGATGACAAAATATATCGAGAAATAATTGTTAATCAAAAAGTTCCGGGTGGAGGAAGGCATCCTCTTAATAGACGTGATATAAAAAGTATTCCATCTATGCATTTTAGAACTACTAAAGAAATGCTTGAAGACTTCTCTTTTTTAGGAGAAGAAGAAGCTAAAAAAATAGTTGTTACAAACACTAATAAAATAGCAGACTTAATCGAAGACTTTGAAGTTATTCCAGATACAAAAGGAATACCATTTTCTCCAGTATTTGAAAATAGTCAAAAAACAATAAGAGAGATTTGTTATAATAAAGCTCACTCTATATATGGAGATCCTCTTCCAGATATTGTTCAAGATAGACTCGAATCAGAACTTAACGGTATCATAAATGGAGGATTTGATTCGATTTATTTAATTTCTCAAAAATTAGTAGAAAAAAGTAATAAAGATGGTTACGTAGTAGGATCACGTGGTTCAGTAGGATCTTCTTTCGCTGCTACTATGCTTGGAATTTCTGAAGTTAATCCACTTCCTGCTCATTACGTTTGTCCAAACTGTAAAAAAAGTATTTTTGAAGATGAAAAAGGAATTCCTTTCGGAAAAAATTATCCAAGTGGTTACGATTTACCTGATAAAACTTGCGAGTGCCAAACTAAAATGAAAAAAGAAGGACAAGACATGCCATTTGCAACATTCCTTGGATTTAATGCTGATAAAGTACCTGATATTGATCTTAACTTCTCTGGGGATTATCAAGCAAGAGCACATGACTACACAAAAGTACTATTTGGGGAAGATCATGTATTTAGAGCAGGAACAATAGGAACAGTCGCAGAAAAAACAGCATTTGGTTTTGTCAAAGGTTACTACGAAGATAGAGGAATTGAAGGTGTAAGATCCCTTGAAATAGAACGTTTAGCTAAAGGCGTAACCGGGGTAAAAAGAACAACTGGACAACATCCAGGTGGAATAGTAGTAGTACCAGACTATAAAGAAATATTTGACTTTACTCCTTATCAATATCCAGCAGATGACATAAATGCTGAATGGGCTACAACTCATTTCAATTATCACGATATTGAAGATTGCCTTTTAAAACTTGATATACTAGGACACGATAATCCAACTATCTTTAAAATGCTTGAAGACTTAACAGGAATAGATCCTACAACAGTACCTATGGATGATAAAGAAGTAATGAGTTTATTTACTTCAACAAAAGCACTTGGAGTAACACCAGACCAAATACAGTGTGAAGTAGGGTGCGTTGGACTTCCAGAGTTTACTAGATTTGTAATAGGAATAGTTTTAGAGACTAAACCTACCACTTTTGCAGAACTTGTAAAAATATCTGGACTTTCTCATGGTACAGACGTTTGGAATGGAAATGCTCAGGAACTTGTTAGAAACAATATTTGTCCATTTAAAGAAACAATAGGCTGTCGTGATGATATTATGGTTTACCTAAGTAACAACGGAATTAAACCAATAGATGCCTTTAAAATAATGGAACTTGTTCGTAAAGGAAGACAAAAGAAAATGGCTGATAAATGGGCTGAATATAAAAAACTTTTAAAAGAAGCTAAAATACCAGATTGGTACATAGACTCTTGTGACAAAATAAAATACATGTTCCCAAAAGCACATGCAACAGCATATGTAACAGCAGCTTGGAGAATAGCATGGTATAAAATAAATAAACCAATCGAATACTATGCAACATTTTTCTCTATAAAATGTTTCTCATTTGATCTTGAAATAATGGAACTAGGATATGATAAAATAAAAGAACGCCTCGCAGAACTTAGACTTAAAAAATTTGGTCTTACAGTAAAAGAACAAGATTTAATTTCAACTTTAGAAGTAGCACTTGAAATGACTGCCAGAGGATTTAAATTTGGAAGTGTTGACCTAAATAAAAGTCATTCTAAAAACTTTGTAATCGAAGGTGACACCTTAATTCCACCTTTTAGAGCTATAGATGGTCTTGGAGATACAGTAGCAAATAATATAATAACAGAAAGAGAAAAAAGAGAATTTATCAGTATAGAAGAATTTCAAAAACGCTGTAAAGTATCAGGAACTTTAGTAGAAAAAATGAAACTTATGGGAATACTTAAAAACTTACCAGAATCTAGTCAATTATCACTTTTTGATATGATGTAGATTTCTTGATAAGTTTTTTTT
>CAYVXN010000070.1:0-5443 GCA_964455135.1 uncultured Mycoplasma sp. | reverse complement strand
TACTTACAAAAATACTTGGTATGGTAATAAGAATTGTTACCACTAGAGTTATAGGGCTGGAAGGAATAGGTTTATATATGCTTGTTATGCCTACTTATAGTCTTTTTATTACTATTGCTACTTTATCACTTCCAATAGCAATATCAAAGCTTGTTTCAGAAAATACTAGAAATAATAAAAATGTAATCTTAGGCATTATTCCTATTGCACTTTTATTTAATATAATAGTAATTACTATTTTGATACTATCTTCAAAGTTTATCTCTAATACTCTACTTCAAAATAGCAAACTATACTATCCAATACTTGCTATGTCTGTTACTTTACCTTTTATAACTTTATCAAGTATTATAAGAGGGTATTTTTTCGGCAGGCAAAAAATGATTCCTCATGTAACTTCTAATTTATTTGAACAAATAGTAAGACTTGCAATGACTATTATAATAACTCCTTACTTATTAAAATTTGGAATTATATCTGCAGTTACTGGATTAATACTATTTAATGTAGTTAGTGAACTATTATCGATATTTATCTTATTTTTCTTTATGCCTAAAAATGTCAAAATAACTAAAAATGATTTAAAACCCGATTATGATAATGTTAAAGATCTATTTTCTATTTCTTTTCCAACTACTACAGGTAGAATCATTTCATCTATTGGAGGATTTTTAGAACCTATTGTCATAACTTTTGTTTTACTTGCTATAGGATATAACAATGATTATATAACTATGGAGTATGGAATTATTTCTGGATATGTTTTTCCTATGGTAATGCTCCCTCAATTTTTAAGTGGTGCAGTATCAAGTGCTCTTCTTCCTACTATTTCTTCTTATAATGCTCTAAATATGAAAAAAGCTATTAAAAGAAAACTTTATCAAGCAATTTCGTTTTCTCTTTTAATTGGAATTTTCTTTACTATAATATTTATGATCTTTCCAGAACTGTCTCTAAAAATAATGTTTAATGAAACAGAAGGTGCTAAATACTTGTTTTTTGCAGCACCAATATTTTTATTAACTTATATTCAAGGACCAATTGTTTCAACTCTTCAAGCAATTGATGAAGCTAAAATAGTGATGAATTCAAGTTTAATTGGGGTAGTTGTCAAAACTATTGTTCTTTTCTTTGCATTATATTTAGATATTCATATGTATGCTCTATTAATAGCAATATTTATTCAATATTTAATTGTTACTAGTTATCAGTATAAAAAATTAAAAAAAGTTTTAAATACTAAATAAATTCACAATAAAAAAACAGAGTAACTCAACAGCTACTCTGTTTTTTGAAATTGTGAATTGTATAGTTCTGCATAGAAGCCTTTTTTATTTAAAAGCTTTTTATGATTTCCTTGTTCTATTATATTTCCTTCTTTCATAACAAGGATTAGATTTGCATTTTTTATAGTAGATAATCTATGTGCTATTATAAAAGATGTTTTATTTTCTGTTAACTTGTCCATTGCATCTTGTACAAGTTCTTCTGTTCTTGTGTCAACACTACTAGTTGCTTCATCTAAAATTAAAAATGGTTTATCATCTAACATTGCTCTTGCTATTGTGAGAAGTTGTTTTTGTCCACTTGAAAGTGATTCTACTTCGTTTAAAACTGTATTATATCCTTTTGGAAGTGATTTTATGTAGTGATCTAGTCCTACTACTTTACAAACATTTTTTATGTCTTTATCTGTTATTTTTTCATTATTGTATTTTATGTTTTCTAAAATAGTTCCATTAAACAACCAAGTATCTTGAAGTACCATGGTAAACAAGTCATGAACATTTTCTCTTGTTAAATCATTTATCGATATTCCATCAATTATTATGTCTCCTTTATTTATTTTATAGAACTTCATAAGCAGATTAACTATTGTTGTTTTTCCTGCGCCAGTTGGTCCGACTATGGCTATTTTTTCTCCATGTTTTACTTTAGCAGAGAAGTTTTTTATTATTGTTTTATCTTCGTTATAACCAAATTCTATATTTTTAAATTCTATATCTCCTTTTACTTTGTCTCTTTTAAGTACTTTTTTATTTTCTTCTTTTTCCATTTCTTCTTCATTTAAAAAGTTAAATACTCTTTCTGATGCTGCTCCTGTTGATTGAAGTGATGTCATTCCTTGAGCTATTTGAGTAAGTGGATTAGTAAATAATCTTATATATATCATAAATGCTACTATTACGCCAAAGGTAATGTTATCATTCATAACAAGAAGTGCTCCGACAACACAAACTGCTACGTAACCAAAGTTACCGATAAATCCCATGAATGGGGGCATTAGTCCTGATAAGAACTGACTTTTTCTATTGCTTTGATATAGTTTTTCATTTATTTTATCAAATTCTTTTTTCTCTTCCTCCATTGCATTGTAAACTTTTACAATACTGTGACCTGTGTATATTTCTTCGATATGACCATTTAAATTACCAAGTTGTTTTTGTTGTTCATTAAAATATTTTTGAGAGTTTTTTAATATAACCATCATAAATGCAAATCCTATTAAACTAGAAAGAATTGCTGTTATTGCCATGATCCAGTTAGTAGTAAACATCATTATTAAAGCTCCAATAAAAAGAGTTATAGAAGTTACTAAATTACCTAAACTTTGATTTAGACTTTGTGCTATCATATCTACGTCGTTTGTTACTCTAGATAAAACATCTCCGTAACTATTTTTATCAAAATATTTTAAAGGGAGTTTATTTATTTTTTCAGATATTTCTTTTCTTAAACCTTTAGCACATTTGTTTGTAACAATTGCCATAATTACTCCTGAAATATAAGTGAAAATTCCTCCCAAGGAATAGATGATTATTAAGAATATTCCAATATCTTTTACTTTATCTAGATCTATTCCTGTCATTAAACCTTTAGTAATAGTATCTGTTATATCGCTTAATTTATCAGGCCCTATTATAGAAAAAACAGATGAAATAATTGCTAGAAGAAGGGCTGGAATTATTAGTGGTAAATATTTTTTTATATAATGAAATAGTTTTAATAAAGACTCTTTTAAATTAGTTGTTTGGTCAGTTGAATTATTTTTGTTATGCATTTTCAATCTCCTCCTTTGAAAGTTGAGAAAGTGCTATTTCTTTATATTCTTTACAAGTTTTTAATAGTGTTTTATGAGTTCCAGATCCCACTACCATGCCATCTTCTATTACGAATATTTGATCTGCATCTTTTATTGTTCCAATTCTTTGTGCTACTATTACAACAGTTGCAGATTTTGTATATTTTTTAAGTTCTTTTCGCAAGGTAAAATCAGTTTTATAGTCAAGGGCACTAAATGAATCGTCAAATATATATATTTCTGGATTTCTTGCTATTGCTCTTGCGATTGAAAGACGTTGTTTTTGTCCCCCACTTACGTTAGTTCCTTGTTCTGCTAGAGAATAGTTGTATTTATCTGGAAGTTTTTCTACAAATTCTTTACCTTGTGCTACTTCTATTGCTTTTATCATTTTATCTTTAGAGATTTTTTTATTATTTTTCATACCAAGTCCGATGTTATCTAAAATAGTACCTCTAAACATAACAGCTTTTTGGGAGATATATCCTATTAAATCGAATAAACTTGATTCTTTGTATTTTTTTACATTTATACCATCTACTAAAACTTCTCCTTCAGTTGCATCATAAAGTCTTGGAATTAAATTAACAATAGTACTTTTTCCACTTCCTGTTCTTCCTATAAATGCAATAGTTTCACCTTTTTTAACTTTAAAACTAATGTCTTTTAAAACATAACCTTCGGCATCTGGATATTTGAAAGAAACGTTTTTAAATTCTATAGTTCCTATTTCTGTTCCTTTTGTTTGATTTCCTTCTTTTATGTTACTTTTAGTTTCTAATACTTCTATTATTCTTTTTGAGGCAACACTGGCACGAGGATAAAGAATAAAAATCATTGTAAGCATCATAAATGACATAACAACTTGCATAGCATAAGCTGAAAATACTACCATATCACTGAATAAAGTTATTTTATCAAGCATATTTGCTTCGTTTATAAGATATGCTCCGATAAAATATATGGAAAGAGTAAGACCAGACATAATTAAAGTCATAACTGGATTCATTATAGCCATTAGTTTTGAGGTAAATAAGTAGGTACTAGTTAATTCTTCATTAGCCTTTTTAAATTTATTATTTTGATATTCTTCTGCATTATAAGCTCTCACCACACGAATACCTGTTAAATTTTCACGTGTTATTCTATTTAAGTTGTCTGTTAGCCACTGAATCTTTTTAAATTTTGGAAGTGCTACTAGAACAAGTAAAAGTATCATTACTAAAAGTACTATTATTGCTATAGAAGTTGCTATTGACCAGTTAAAATTCTTACCTATTATTTTGGTGATAGCCCAGATGGCCATGATTGGAGCTTTTATTATTACTTGAAGACCAAGGGATATTAATAATCCTACTTGGGTTACGTCATTTGTTGTTCTTGTAATTAAACTACTAGTTGAGAATTTTTTTATTTCTTCCATGCCAAATTTTCCAACTTGAGCGAAGATATCTTTTCTTAAGTTTTTTGAAAAAGATGCTGCTATGTAGGAAGCAAAATATCCTACTATTATGGAAGAAATTAAACTTCCGAAAGCACATAAAACCATGTATCCACCAGGTATTAAAACATCTTTCATTGTGCTTGTTTCTGATTGAATATATTTTGTTATTTCATTCATATAGTCAGGAATTTTTAAGTCTAAATATACTTGAAATGTTATAAATATAATACTTAATAATACAAGTAAAATTTGTTTTTTTGTTAATTTTTTTGCTATTTTTAACATGTTTTCCTCCTTATAAATTATTTAAATTGTTTTTTATTTTTTCTAAGACATTAAAAAAGATATATTTTTCTTCTTGTGATACATTATTTAAAATTTCTTTTTCTGTTTTTAGAACTATTTTTTCAAAATCTTTTAAATACTTTGTCCCTTTTTCTGATAGAACAATCATTTTTTGTCTTTTATCAGATAGAGAATCTACTCTTTCTAAAAGATTATTTCTTTCCATTACATTAAGAATTTCTGTTGTTGTTGACCTTCTAATGTCTAAAAGTTTTTCTATGTCTTTTTGAAATATATCTTTTTTATCTTTATTTTCATATAAAAATCTAAGTATAAAAATTTGAATATGTGTAATATTATTACCTAGTTTTTTATTAACTACTCTTTTCAATTGATTAGATATTATTTTAAATGACATTCCAATATTTTTTTCACATTCCATATATATCCTCCTTTTTTTGTTAGGACACTAACATTATATGCAATATAGAAAAAATAGTCAATGAATTTCACATAATTTTCGTAATTTATACTTTTACATTTTTAATACAAATTAAAATAGAAAAACTCTTCAAAGCTTTTCTATTTCTTCTTTAGATAAACCTGTACTTTTCATGATAATATCTAATGAA
>CAYVXN010000069.1:0-5446 GCA_964455135.1 uncultured Mycoplasma sp. | reverse complement strand
CTATCATTTAAATTATTCCAAAAAAGCTCCATCATAACACCAAGTCCTGGCAAAACAAGTTCATCATTAGTTATTACTGATTCATTAATAGTAGCAATAATACTTTTTTCATCGTCATCCTTAATTTTAGAAATTACATTTTTTCTTATATCTAAATCCATTCTATCACCACTATTATTATGTAAACAAATATAAAAAATATACTAAAATTATTGAAAAAAGACTACTACTTTAGTATACTTAATTAAAAGGAGATGATTAAATGGTAATAGGTATCATAATTGGAGCAATTGTATTAATTTTAGTTATATGGTTTTTCGCAACTTATAACAAATTAATCAGTTTAAGGAACAAAAAAGATGATCAATGGTCACAAATAGAAGTACAATTAAAAAGAAGAGCAGATTTAATCCCAAATGTTGTTGAAACAGTAAAAGGATATGCAAAACATGAAAAAGGAACTTTCGAAGAAGTAATAAAAGCACGTAATACTTACGTAAGTGCTAAAACTCCAGAAGAAGAAATGAAAGCAAGTGGAGCAGTTACTGAAGCTCTTTCAAAATTATTTGCACTTTCAGAAAATTATCCTGAATTAAAAGCAAATCAAAACTTCTTATCACTTCAAAATGACTTGAAAGATACTGAAGATAAAATTTCTTATGCTAGACAATTTTATAATGATTCAGTTCTAACTTATAACAATAAAGTAGAAATGGTTCCTTCTAACATTGTAGCAAACATGACAGGATTTAAAAAAGCGAGCTTTTTTGAAACAGACGAAAAAGATAAGGAAGCTCCAAAAGTTAGCTTTTAATACTTGGACTTACCTTAGGTAAGTCTTTTTTCTATTAAACCATATATAATTTATATAAGGAGGATTCTTTATGAAGAAAATAAAATACTTTTTAATACTATTAGTATCCATATTCTTTATCGAAAACGTAAATGCCCAAGATATAAAAGAAATAAATATGGACATAAAAATATCTCAAGATGGAACAGCACACATTACAGAAAATTGGATAATAAAATTTGATAAAAATGAAGATTTAACCGAAGTCTATAAACCTTATTATAATTTAGGTAATTCAGAATTTCAAAACTTCAAAGCAAGTTTAAATAATCATAATTACACCTATATAGATAATTGGGATATAGATGAAGATTTTAATTATAAAAGATATAAAAACGGTTTTAATTACACAGATGATGGTATTGAACTTTGCTGGGGAATAAGTGAAAAAGGAGAAACAAACAATTATAAAATTTCTTATGACATCACCAATTTCGTAGCAAAAGTATCTGATGCTGATATGGTTTATTGGACTTTAGTACCTCATAATTTAAACGATTCTCCAGAAAAAGTTTATATCAAAATTTATAGTGATTTTAAATATGATTCTGATCTTCCGGTCTGGGGATATGGTAATTATGGTGGTTATGCTTATGTTTATGATGGGTATATAGAAATGTCTAGCGATGGAGCACTTGATAGTGATGAATATATGACAATTTTAGTAGAATTTCCAAAAGATACATTTACTAATAATAACACATTAGATGAAGATTTTAGCTACTATTTAGATATGGCTGAGGAAGGTGCAACAAGTTATGAAGAAACTTCATCATCATCATTTTTTGATTTTCTTATTCCGTTCATAATAATTTTCACAACATTTTCTGGAGTAATTATAGGAAAATCTAGTATGAGTATGACTGGCTCTAAAAAAATAAAATTTGGAAAAACAAGCAAAAAAATTCCTAAAGAAGTTAACTACTTTAGAGATATACCTTGTAATAAAGATTTATATAAAGCTTACTGGATAAGTAAAACATACAAAATAAATAAAAAAGATACCGATCTTCTTGGAGCAGTACTTCTAAAATGGTTAAAAGAAGGTAAAATAGAAATTAAAAAAGAAATAAAAGAAGGTATTTTCAAAAAAGAAAAATCTTCAATAGTTTTAAAACAAAACTTAGAGTTTGAATTATATTTCGAACAAGAATTATACAACATGATATATGAAGCAAGCATAGATGGAGTACTTGAAGCAAAAGAATTTAAAAGATGGGCAAGTGACAACTATACTGAACTTTACGATTGGTTCAAAAAAGTATTAGATTTCGAAACAGAAAAACTTGAATTAGAAGGAAAACTTACTAAATTATCACATAAAAAATATGAAACTACTGAATTATTATTACAAGAAGCTATAGAGTTAAAAGGATTAAAGAAATTTTTAGAAGACTTTTCACGAATTTACGAAAAGAATCCTATTGAAGTAAAATTATGGCAAGAATATTTAATCTTTGCTCAAATATTTGGAATAGCAGAAAAAGTTGCTAAAGACTTTAAAGATATTTATCCAGACATTATACCAGATAATTATATTGATGATTTAGATTTTGTATATTTTGTATCTTATACAGGCATGAATAGTGCTTCAAGTGCAAAATCACTTGCTGAATCATATGATTCTGGTGGGGGAGGATTCTCATCAGGTGGCGGAGGTTTCGGTTCATTTGGAGGCGGAGGTTTCGGAGGTGGCGGAGGTCGCTAAAAAAGCACCCCTCTAATAAAAAAAGTCACACAAAAACAGTGTCAAATATTGACATTTCACCCCAATAATGATAAAATATAAGAGCATTTAAAAAACGCGAAGCTTACTACGACTGGGGGAGTTAATATGAAACAAGAAAAGCCAAGCACATTTATATTAAATAGAAATGATGAACAATACTTTTTTGTCGAAGGAAATTATAGTTATTTCGAAGGACCTCATTATAATCTTTACTATACAAAAGATGAAAAACCTATATTTTTCAAAGCAGAAAACTTTGTTGAAATTTTCGCTTTAGACGAAAAACATAAAATAAAAGATTTTACAAGTCAAGCACTTTTAAATTTAAGTATATTGTTAGGATCAAGTGAAAAACTTGATAAAACATATAAACAATTATATGATGTTTATATGTGTGTAAATAATTCGAATAATGACAAAAATCCAGCACTTAATTCAAACAAAAAATCAAACCTAATCGAAGCAATAGAATATTACAATGAGATAAAAAGTAAATTTAGCGCAGGAACAGAAATTTCATATGAAGAAAACTATAGATTAGTTAACGATGAAAAACAATTTGAAAAAACTAACAATACAGAAGAATATATTGAAAATTCAAAAGAAATGGAAGAAAAAGAAGAAATAAAAGGAATTCAAAGAGTATTAAAAAAAGAAGCAGCATAAAACTGCTTTTACTTTTATAAAGAAAAGGGTGATATAATGAAAATAACAATTCCTAAAATAATGCCTGGTTTTATGGAACTATTACCAGAAGATCAAATTCTTTTTAATGAAATGGTTGATACAATAAGAAACACTTATGAAAAATTTGGTTTTTTGCCACTTGACACACCTATTTTAGAATTATCTGAAGTTCTACTTGCAAAAGCAGGCGGAGAAACAGAAAAACAAATATATCGTTTTAAAAAAGGCGAAAATGATATATCATTAAGATTTGATTTAACAGTGCCTCTAGCAAGATATGCATCACAAAGATATCATGATTTAGTCTTTCCTTTCAAAAGATATCAAATAGGAAAAGTATATCGTGGTGAAAGACCTCAAAAAGGAAGATTTAGAGAATTTTATCAATGTGATATAGATGTTATTGGAGAAGATTTAAGTACTATTTACGATGCTGAAATACCTATGATTATATATGAATTATTTAAAAATTTAAACTTTGGTAAATTCACTATTCGTATTAATAATCGTAAAGTATTAAATGGGTTATTTGAAAGTTTAAACTTAAACGATAAATCAAGTGAAGTTTTAAGAATAATTGATAAAATAGAAAAAATAGGTAAAGAAGAGGTAAAAAAAGAACTTACTCTTTTAGGAATAAATGATACATCAATTGATCAAATCATCAATTTCATCGAAATAAAAGGCTCAAACAATGAAGTAATTAAATCTCTTAAAAATTTAAAAATAAATAATGATCTATTTACCACTGGATTACAAGAGTTAGAACAAGTTATTAATTATCTTAATGATTTTGGTCTTGATGAAAGTTTTTACAAAATAGATTTAACCATTGCCAGAGGACTTGATTACTATACAGGAACTGTATATGAAACAATGTTAAATGATTATCCTAATCTTGGAAGTATTTGTTCTGGAGGAAGATATGATAATTTAACTAGTTATTATACCGATAAAAAATTAAAAGGAGTAGGAATTTCTATTGGACTTACCAGACTATTTTATCAATTAAAAGAAGCCGGAATAATAAACAGTAAGAAAAAAACTCTTTCAAAAGTACTAGTTGTACCTTTTGACAATAAAAATATGTCATATGCCATCAAAGTAGCAACTTATCTTAGAGAAAATAATATAAATTCAGATATTTATTACGAAGAAAAAAGTTTTAAATCAAAATTAAAATATGCCAACAGACAAGGAATTCCTTATATTTGCATAATCGGAGAAGATGAAGAAAAAGAGGGAAAAGTTACCTTAAAAAACATGGAAACAGGAGAGCAAGAATTAGTTAATTTTGAAGAAATGATAAACATTATAAAATAGTATGGAATTTCTATACTATTTTTTTTAATAGTTTTATATTATAATAATTATGTGGTGATAACATGGAGTTAAAAGATATAGAAAGAAGCATAATAAAAACTTATAAAAGAAAAATATATGGTAGATTTTTAAAAGGAATCAAAGAATATGAAATGATAAAAGATGGTGACGTAATCGCAGTATGTATCTCTGGTGGTAAAGATTCATTTTTACTTGCAAAATGTATGCAAGAATTAAAAAAACACAGCAAATATAAATTTGATTTAAAATTTATAGTAATGGATCCTGGTTACACAAAAGAAAACATCGAAAAAATAAAAGAAAATTTAAAAAAATTAAATATTCCTGGAATTATGTACAAAAGTGATATTTTCGACAAAATAAAAGATACTGATTCAATTTGCTATATGTGTGCCAGAAAAAGAAGAGGATCGCTATATGGTAAAGCAAAAGAACTTGGATGTAACAAAATAGCTCTTGGTCATCACTTTGATGATGTAATAGAAACAATTCTTCTTAATATCATTTATGCCGGAGAATATAAAACAATGATGCCAAAACTAAAAAGTACCAACTTTGAAGGTATGGAACTTATTAGACCTTTATACTTCGTAAAAGAAAACGATATAATTTCATGGAAGAATTATTGCAAGTTAGAATTTTTAGACTGTGCTTGCACCATTACAGAGAAGAAACTTGGTAAAAGAAAAGAAATTAAAGATATGATATCATCTTTAAGAAAAATAGATAAAAATATAGATATCCATATCCTAAAAAGTAGTGAAAATGTAAATATTGACGCTATACTTGGATATAAAACAAAAGAAGAAACACATTCGTTTTTAGAAAAATAT
>CAYVXN010000068.1:0-5479 GCA_964455135.1 uncultured Mycoplasma sp. | reverse complement strand
ATCAAAAGAAAAAGATGAAACATAAATATTGGTATAAACAAAATTTATTATTTCATCTAAATAAATAAGTTCAAATATTACGTTTCATACTTTTTTAATAAATTTGAAAAAAAAAGACAAGTAAACCTTGCCTACAATAAATCAATAATAAGTGGTCCTAAAAGAAGTAATAAAAGAAGCGGAATAAAGAATACAACACTAACAACACTAATTTTAATAGGTATTTTACTAATAAAAGCCTTAGTTTCAAGCAATCTTTTTTCTCTGATATATGCTATTTGCGAATAAACTGTTTCAATAATATTATTACCAAACATATTAGATTGTCTAATATTAAGAATTATATTATTCACAGTATCAGAAGGAATTCTATATTTAAGTTCCTCTAAAGCAGTATCCAAATCTTTACCGAAATTTACATCTTTAATAACCTTTTTAAACTCATCAGAAAGTTCTGAATCAATATTAATAGTAGTAACTTCAATCGCATTTTTTATATTTCTACCAGCCTCTAAAGAAAGTACTAATATCTCAAAAAAATAAAGTGAATCTTTTTCCAAAATTTTTCTTCTTTTCTCAATTTTAGTATCTACAACAATTGGAAAAAACAATTGATAAACCAAAAAACTTACTAAAGGAGCAATAAAATAACCAAAATCAATAAAATAAAGTATTGATATAAACACAACAACTGAAATAAATAATCTGATATTAAGTAAATCAACTGCATCTAACTTATTATTAACTCCTAAAAGAGTAGTTTTCTCTTCTGCCATTTTCAAATTCTTTTTACTATAAATTCTATAACTTATACTTTTTTTATTTTTCATAAATTTATCACTCCTTTATTTTTATAATTTTTTTAACAATAACAATATAAAGGACATATATAGTCAGAATAAATATAAGTAATATTTTACCAATTAAAGTAGTAACAAAAGGAGTAAAATAATCTGGATTAAGAATATAAATCATAATAAATATAATAAATGGTATAGCAACTAAAATTTTAAAAACAAAATTTGATAGAGCTGTAACTGATTTTAGCTCATCATTAAGTTTCTTACGTTCAAAAAAGCTTCTTTCAATAGAGGAAAATACTTTAACAATATTCCCACCAGTTTTATTAAGAATTACTAAAGAAGACGCCATATATTTAGTTTCTTCCAGTTTTATTCTTGAAGAAAGCCTATCAAAAACAACATCAAGAGAAAGACCATAAGTTAAATCAATATACATTTTCTTAAATTCATCACTAATTGGACCATCTAATTCTTTAGATACAATCTCAACAGCTTGCATAATACTTCTGCCGGATTTAAAAGCATTACTCATAATAAGAACTGCTTTAAATAAATCATTTTCTATTTGCTTTTGCTTTCTTTTATTATCAATAATTAAAAATATATCAGGAATAAAGAAACCAATTAAAAGAGTTATAACAACTTGAAAAACACTAAGTGATTGCCCTCTTAAAACATCAGAAATTATTGTAATAACAAGAGCAATTATACTAATTAATATTTTGTTAGCAATTATATCCATTGCCTTATCTCTAATTATTTTTGTTTTATCAAGATATTTATCATATTTTTTACTATAACTAACTAAAACTTTAGATTTAGATAAACTTTTAGAAAATCCTGATATTAAATGACTATATTTTAATCTTAAAAAGTCAAAAAACGATAAAGGTTTATCAGTGATAGATAAAGTAGAAAACCTAGTTATTCTTCGTTCAAGTTCAAGAACATTTTTAAGTTTCAAAAGAAGAATAACTATAAATAAAAGTCCAAATATAAGTAAAAATTGTACTGTTATAAATAGTATTGAATTTCCCATAATATCTATCCCTTTCTATTTTTTATTTTATTTTTTCAAAAATATCATCTATATCATCTATTCCCTTAGATTTAATCTTGTTATAAACTTTAGGAACATATTTATACATAATATATGATCCATTAACTTCACCATTTTTAGTAAGACCTTTTTGTTTAAATCCAAAAATTTCTCTAAGATTAATTTCTCCATCTTTTAAATTATATACTTCAGATATAGAAACAATCTTTCTTTTACCATCTTGAAGTCTTTCTATATATACCACTAAATCAATAGCTTTTTCTATATATTCACGTATCGCCGGAACAGGAATTTGAATTCCGCTCATAAGCACCATAGTCTCTAGCCTATTAAGAGCATCTTTCGGACCATTAGCATGAAGAGTAGATAAACTTCCTTCATGTCCTGTATTCATAGCTTGAAGCATATCAAAAGCTTCCTTTCCACGAACTTCTCCAACTATTATTCTATCAGGTCTCATACGAAGAGAATTTATAACTAAATCACGAATAGTTACTTCCCCTTCTTTTTCATAATTCATGTTTCTTGTCTCTAAAGTAATTACATGATCTTGTTTAAGCTTAAGTTCTGCAGCATCCTCAATTGTAATAATACGTTCATCATTACTAATAAGAGAAGATAAAACATTTAAAACTGTAGTTTTACCAGAACCTGTTCCTCCACAAATCAAAATATTTAATTTTCCTTTAACCGCAGCATCTAAAAACCTAGCCATATAACTTGTAAGAGTACCCATTCTAAGTAAATCTTCCATAGTATTTAAATTCTTCTTAAACTTTCTTATAGTAAGAACTGGACCATTTAAAGAAAGCGGAGGAATAACAGCATTTATTCTAGAGCCATCCTTAAGCCTTGAATCAACCATAGGATTTGCAACATCAATAGTTCTACCAAGTGGTTGTATCATTCTTTGAATTGTTCTAATAATATGTTCATCATTTATAAATGAAACTGAATCATCTTTAATAACCTTACCATCTATTTCAATATATATCTTATCTGGACCATTAACCATTATTTCAGTAATATTTTTATCATCCAAAAGCTCAGTAATTGGACCATATCCATGAATTTCATTTTCAATTAAATTAAATATATGATTTCTTTCTAAATTTGATAAGTCATACCCCTCCAAAGCATCATCAATTTCATTATTTATATATTCAGTTAAAAATTCATTATCAGGAACATCGTTATCAATAATATTTTGAATAACTTTATTTCTTAAACTATCAAGAAGAATCTTATCTTCAAAAACATCATAATCATCAGAAATAGTTTCTTTAGAAGGCACTACTTTTTCCTTTATTTCAAAAGCTTCTGAAAGTGTTTTCCTCATTACTTATCCTCCTTTTCTTGTCTCAAAAGAGTATTTGCAATATTTTTAAGTTTTTCCCATTCTTTTTTATCGCTAAAAGATAAACCTTTATTAAAAATAACTATTTTTCCCTCTAGAATATACTTATCAATATTTCTAATATACATAGACTTAGAAATAGTAAAATCAACATTGTTTTTAATAATATTTCTTATATCAAAAAGAGAATAATAACTCTTTCCTGGCATAACCGATTCATTTAAAAGAGTATAATAATTTTGATATCCAACATCCTTCATAATTGAAATAAAAGATTTAGTATTTTTAAGATCAAATGTGTCATTAGTAAACATATATAAAATAGAATCACTATTATCAAGAGAAATTATATTAATTTCATCAAGAACATGACTTGTATCAACTAAAATAACATCATATTTATAAACAACATTTCTAAATATAAGGGGAATATATTTAGAATCTATTTTATTAGCCATTCTAGGATCTTTAGGGGCTGCTATTACGTGGATGTTTTCACTATAAGAAAACAAATAATCTTCTATCTTTTCATATCTATTATTAGTAAGATCTTCAATTAAATTAAATATAGTTCTGTCATTTGTAGAATTTAAATAAGTAGCAACTGCTCCACCATATAAATCTAAATCAATTACTAAAGTCTTTAAACCAAGTTTTTCATAAACTCCTGCTAAATTAAGAGTAGTAATAGTCTTACCTACCCCTCCCTTAGTAGAAGTAACAGTAATAATTTTTCCTTTTGTACTTTTCATTTTATTTCCCCTTTTCTTCTATAATAAGTTTTCCATTAATAATCTTACCACTTAAGTTTACTTCTAAGTTATATTTATCATATCCTATAATTTTACCAAAAATAGAATCAATTTTATTCATAAGATGAATACTATTATCATCAAGTGATATAACTTCAATATTTTCATCATTTTCTTTTATTACCTTAACAACATCTTCATAACTTGCATTACTTTTCATAACTGATTTCAAAGAAGAAGTAGCAATTCCTTCAAGTTCAGTATCTTTTCTTGATATATAGGCTGAATCAAAAACAAAAGCAAACAACATAAGAATAAGCGGTATAAGTACTACAAATAACACTAAAGTTTGACCCTTATTATTCATATAAAATAGTCCTTTCAGTTTTTATAGTAAAAGGATTATCAAAAAAAAGTGATGAGAACGGAGTAATTAATTTTACCTTTTTACTAGTTTTAACTTTTAATGAATCACCAGAAGGTAAATATGATACTTTAACATCTTTATCATTAATTATATTTTCTATATAACTATCAGTTTTTCCATTTTCTTTTAAACTAACAATATCATTAGTAACACCTTCTAAATAATTCTTTTGATAAAAAATATTAGAAAAATCTATAATAACAAATATTACCATCAAAACAATAGGTAAAATTATAACAAACTCTACTAAAGCTTGACCTTTATTTTTCAGTTTCATTTGGATCAGCACAATATCCTTCCCCAGATTTATCACCCTTTACGTAAACTTCTCCAACAAGTTCACAAGAAGACTTTGTAATAGCATCTTTTAAATATCCTCCTAAAAGTGTCACCAAAGAGATAGCAATAACACTAATAAGAGCAATAATTAAAACATATTCTACAAGGGTTTGACCATTATTGTTTACTCTTTTCATCATCCTCACCTATTTTCCTAATTTAATTTTATAAAAAATGGAGAAAAAAGTCAATTAATATTACTATTATTTATCAGTTTTACATATAAATTATTAGGTGATCTCATGGAAACAATAAAAAAATACTTAACAAGTCTAGGTATAACACTAGGACTAATCTTAGCATTTAGCTTCTTCTTAAATATTTTTAATTACTTTGATTTATTGAACAATAATGTTTATAAAATAATTCTAATCATTACATCAGCATTATCAGTTGCAACAGGTGCGTTTATTCTAGGTAAAAAATCAGATAACAAAGGTTATTTAGAAGGCATAAAATTTGGCCTTATAACTACTATTTTATTTCTAATTATTTCGTTTTTAGCATTTGATCAAGGAGTAACAATATCTAGTTTTATATATTATCTAATCCTTATAATAACCTCAAGTATTGGAAGTATGTTTGGTATAAACAAAAGAACTAATCAAAAAAGTTAAATTAGTTCTTCTATTTCTTCTTTAGAAAGACCTGTGTATTTAGATATAATACTTATATCAATATTATCTTTAAGCATATTTTTTGCTATTTCAATATTTCTTGAACTTTTTCCTTGTTCCAAAC
>CAYVXN010000067.1:0-5779 GCA_964455135.1 uncultured Mycoplasma sp. | reverse complement strand
TAGAGATGATGTGATAGTTATTTCTAATCACATAAATGCGGGAGGTGGCGATGGTGCTGAAGTAGTCTATGCTCTAAGAAATAGTGATACTTTAGCTAAATCTGTTCTTAATAATATTGCTAAAACAGGACAAAATATTCGTAGTTATTATCAAAGAAGACTTCCTAGTGATCCTACTAAGGATTATTACTTTATTCATAGGGAAACTGGGAAGACACAACCTATTTTAGTGGAGTATGGTTTTATTGATAGTTCTAAGGATGATATAAGTCAACTTAAGAATAATTTAGATGATTATGTTGAAGCTGTTGTAAAAGCAGTTGCGGATTATATAGGTGTTCCTTATGTTGCTCCTGGTGTAAGTGCTAATACTTATGTTGTTAAAAAAGGTGATAGTTTATATGGAATAGCAAATAAATATGGTGTTAGTGTTGAAAGCTTGAAGAATGCTAATGGACTTAGTGGTAATCTTATTAATATTGGACAAACTTTAATCATTCCTGCTTCTAACGATGTTCTCCCAGGTGATTATGTGGTTTATACTGTTAAAAAGGGTGACTCTTTATGGGAGATTGCTAATCAATATGGTGTTAGTGTTAATGATATTGCCAATTATAATAATCTAGGAACTACTTTATTACAAATTGGACAACAACTTTTAATACCTAGTGTTACTCTTGATAGTGATGAAATTATTTATGTAGTAAAATCAGGTGATAGTTTATGGAGTATTGCTAAGAAATATAATATAACTGTTAATGAACTTAAAGATGCAAATAATTTAAGTAGTAACATGCTTAGTATAGGACAACAACTTATTATACCTGAGACTAGTGAATATGAAACTTATGTTGTTAAAAGTGGTGATAGTTTGTGGAAAATAGCTCAAAATTATGATGTTAATGTTAATGATTTAATTAAGCTTAATAATTTATCTAGTGATGTTTTGCAAATAGGGCAAACTCTTTTGATACCTTAGTTTATTTTCCATTTTTTGGTAATTATTTATAATAGATTGAGATATTCTTGTAGATATTTTGATCTATTTTTGTTTTTAATATTTCATATAATGTATAGATTTTGCGTTGATTGATAAAGATAGAAACTTTGAAATATTTTATAAATTCAGTTTATTAAATAACATTTATTAATTAAAGTTAGTTTATTACTAACTTTGTACATATAAAGGTGAGAATGCACAGAAAGTATGTGTAAATTTATTGATTATAATGGTTATAACAAACTTGTTATTAGATTGAGTACAAGTTATAGCTATTGTTGATCTGAAATATTTATTTAACTTCTACTCAAGATTGGTAGAAGTTAATATATTATTGATGTAATTTTATCATATTTTGCTACAAGATAACTTTGTCCTAAGCATGGACGATGTATTATATATTTATATATTAATAGTACTTATGTTGACATATCTATAAAAATGACATATAATATTATCTATAAATGAAAAATTGTGTGTATTTTAATAAAATGATAACACAATATATTTAGGAGGAATATGTATGAATTATAATGATATTTTAGTTAAATACATTGATGAATTACCGTATGATGAACCTATTTTTATTGAAGAGATTAAAGACTATTTTAAGAATTTTATTCATGATAATTTTGATAATGTATTTAAAAATATTTATGTATATATTAATAGATTAGTAAAAGAAAAGAAGTTAGCTCAATTTGTCAAAGGAGTTTACTATAAACCTTTAAAAGGAACTTTTGGTAATAAACTTTTAAACATTAATAAAGTTATCGATAAAAAGTATTTACATGATGACAATGGTCAAAAAGGGTACTTTTCTGGTGCATATTTATTTAATAAAATGGGTTTAACAACTCAAATACCAAAAAAAGTATTAATAGTTACTAATGAATGTCCTAATGCAAATGATTATAATAATAAAAATTTAGGAGTTACTATTAGAAGACCTAAAATTGAAATTAATGATGATAATCATAAATATCTACAACTTTTTGATGTGTTAATTAATAAGGATGACATTAAAATAGAAATTGACAATGAAAAAGAAATTATTTATAAATTTATTAAAGATAATGAATTAGAACTTGAAAAAATTTTTGAATATGCTAATAAAATAAATAATTTAAAACCTATAAAAAGATTGTATGAATTAGGAGGTGAAAATGTTGAGTAGAGAAATATTAGAAGAATTAATACTAAATATTAATAGTAGAACGGGTATTAGAAATGATATTTTAGAGAAGGATTATTATGTTTGCTTGGTTTTAAAAGAATTAGCGTCTAAGCAGAAAAAATTACAGGCTTATTTTAAAGGTGGGACAGCTGTTTATAAGATATTAGATCATATGAATAGATTTTCTGAAGATATTGATTTAACTGTTAAAGTTAATGAAAATGAATCAAATAATAGTAATAAAACAAGATTAAAAAAATCTTCACTGGGATATGATATTGATGGTCTAGAATTGATGAGTGAAGAAACTGTTGATAAAAAAGGAAGTATTACATCGTTTTATAAATATGAATCGTTATTTAGTTTAAATGAACTTTTTAAATCAGAAAGAATACAAATAGAGGCAACTTCGTTTACAGTATCTGAACCAGTTTCTACTTATATTATTGAACCACTAGTTTATAAGTATGCAACTGATGAAGAAAAATCTATTTTAAAAGAAAAGTACAATATATCTGAATTTGAAATAGAAATCATTAAATTAGAGAGAATCTTTATTGATAAGATATTTGCAGTAGAATTTTATTATGAAAGAGAAATGTATGAAGATGTTTCTAAACACTTGTATGATATTTCTGTTATGATAAGAAATGATGATATTAAGCAGTTATTGAGAAATAAATCTGAATTAAATAAATTGATTGGATATAAAAGAAAAGAAGAAAAATCTAGATTAGGTGGAATATCAGAATCAAAAAAAATAATAGATTTTGATTATATGAAGATAGAGTTGGATGATAATTTGATCAATGCTTTTAATAAAATGCAAAGAATATATGTATTAGATGATGAAAGTATAATAACCTTTGATGAAGTGAAAGACACTATTAAAATTTTATTAGAAGTATTTAAAAAATTATAAAAAAGGTGCTATGATGTATGGAAAAAAACATTGAAGAATATGACAATCATGAAAAATTAAAGATGGGTGGTGAAGTGGATAGTTACAAAAAATTTGAAACTAGATTTAATGAAAACTAGGAAGAATAAATAGTTTGGTATAAAATGATTTCTAGAAAGTATTTTGAATGTGGTGGATATTTTAATAAATATAATCTACTTAATTTATGTATATTGAAGACGATAAAATATTTAAATACATTAGGGTGAACTATTAGAAAATATAGAATTAAATGGAGGATTAAAACTATGAATTATGAGAAGTATTTGGTTAAAAAGGGGAAATTAGATTTATTATCATCATTAAAAGCTTTAGATAAAAAGCTGCTTAATAAAACATTAAAAGATTTAGGAATAGATAGTATTGAAGAATTAAGAGATAGAATTATTGAAGAATTTGAGATGGTTTTAGACGACTCAAAAGATGATAAGTTTACAAGATTGTATTTTGAAAAATTGCTTAATCATGAAAATTCAGAATTGATGTCTGCTTATTGGCAAGATATTGAGGACTTTTTAGTTTTTGTATATGAAAATGGAGATTATTTTTCTTATTATATTCCAATTGAAATAAAAGAAATAATTATTAAATTAATAGGGGGTATGACTTTTGAGGAAAATTTTAATTTGAATAATGCTATTAATTCACCAATAGTAAAAGATTTAAAAGGATTGTTGGGAACATTAAATGTTAGTGACTTAAAACATATTGGTGAATTATTACATATTAATAGATTAAGTAATAAACCTAAAAAAGAACTTGTTAAAACTATTTATAGTGCTCTTATTGACAGGGATAAATTATTAAATGTAATAGAGAGGTTTATCGATAAAGAATTTAATTTATTAAAAGATTTAATAATTAATAAAGGTACTATTCAAGATAATAATATAAGTATGGAAGCATATCATTTCTTATATATGGTTGGTATAGTTTTTCTATTTAGAAGAGATAATAAATTTTATATTTCTATGACTGATGATGTTTATAATGTTATTAAAAAGATAGATTTAAATAACGTTCAAAAAATAGTAGATGAAAATACTAAAGTATATAATCTTGTTAGATCAATGGTTGAATTGTATGGAGTGTTTTCATATAGTTATTTAGATTATTATTATAATTTGTATTATGGTAATGGTGAAGAAGTAGATGTCCCAAATAAATCACTATTATTTTGTGAAAGGGCAGATAATATAGATATAATTCATACACAACATAATATGTATTTTGTTCATAAAATATTGCAACGTAGAGATTTGGAACCGTTATTAGATGATATTGTTTTACGACAAGAAAGTATAAAAAGAAAAGAATTTAAATTAGAAGAATTACTTAAATATTGTGATTATAATTATTATGAAGAAACAGAATCTAAGAATCAATTTAAGAAGTATTTAAAAAGTAAAAATATTCCATCTGATGATATCGACAATATTATAAAAATAATTTCTGATATGTATAGATTAGGGAACAAATATATTAGTGCATCAATTAAAATGCTTCAAGATTATGGAGTAGAAGTAATAGAAAATAATATGCAAGAAATACTAAATTATTTAACCGACATATATAATAATTCAAGAATATGGACTAATAATGGATGGACCCCTATTGAAATGAGAAAAAATTATAATAATATTTTTATCAAGGAGGATGATAGAAAGGATAATCATGAATAGTAAAAAGCAATATACAATAGCAGATGTTATCATGGATATACATGATAGAGAGTGTATTTTCTTGAAAACGGATACTATGGAAATAGTAAATCCATGGGATTATTTAAAAAAGTATTTACCTGCAAATCCAACTGATGAAGATTATGAAAAACTTCCTTCTAAAGCTTCTCTAAATATTTATCCATTACCAAGTTATGAGTTTATTAATCATAAAGCAATAATGTCTGAATTTGCAAAGAATATTTGGGATGATAAGCAAACGAGACAAGAATTATTTTATATATTAAGAAATTACAATTATATGGATAAATTTTATGATTGTTTAAAGAAACATGATTTATACGAAAAATATTGTGATTATTCATCTGATTATTATAATTATGTATTTAATGAATGGTGTGAAAAACACGATATAAAGTTTTAAGTTATTAAAAAATCAATTGGTGATAGTTTGCATAAAATAGCTCAAAATTATTATGTTAATATTAATGATTTAATTAAGCTTAATAATTTATCTAGTGATGTTTTGCAAATAGGTCAAACTCTTTTGATACCTTAGTTTATTTTCCATTTTTTGGTAATTATGTATAATAGATTGAGATATTGCTTTCATATTTTAATCTGTTTTTGTTTTAAAACGTTTCATAGAATGTAGAAATTTTTTGTTTATTATTTAAAATATGGATTGTAATTGTATAAAAGATTTTACTTTAGTATAAATATAAATTTATCGTGATTACATAATTGTAAATTTTGTTTTTTTATAATTATACAATGTGGTACAATAGATATCAGAAAAGAGGTAGTGTTATGAATAATAAATTAAATAATATGCTTAATGACTTTTTTAAGGAAAATGAAGGAAAGTCTGATAGTGAATTGAATGAAAAATTAGAGGAGTTTCTTAATAAGTATAATTCAGGTGAAATTGAATATGAAAATACCCCTTTAGATAATGC
>CAYVXN010000066.1:1872-5792 GCA_964455135.1 uncultured Mycoplasma sp. | reverse complement strand
TTTTATTCTATTTTCAATTCCTTCATCAACGGTTTGAAATTCATCTAAAATATCAAAATTATTTATAATTTGATATTTCAAAAGAGCAAAAAAATCAGTATTTTTATAGATTAAATCTTCATCATAATTAATAAAATCTTTTATATTTTCATCATTTCTTATTTTTGTTCTAAGTTCACTAGCACTTAAAATTTTTCCATTATTATTTCCATGATAGTTATTAGTTCTTTGAATACATATTCCTTCGATATTATAACTGTTTCTAATTATTTCTTTAAGATAAGATATTGCAAGTAAATCATTTGGACTATCTATTTTTTTAATATTTTCATCTTTTAAAGCTTTAGAAATACTAGTAGGGTAATTATTCCCATCTTTTAAATATTTCTTAACTTTTTCGTCAAAATTCTTGTTATTTACTTGAATACTTGCAATTTCTTTTAATCTATATATATCATTACATTCACTTCCAAAAACAATTTTATCTACTTTTAAAGCATTCAAAATTTTAATCGCGCCCTTAGCAAATATATCAGCACTTTGACTTGAATAAACAAAAGGAAGTTCTATAACTAAATCAACACCGTTATCTAAGGCTATTTTTGTTTTATCCCATTTGTTTAAAACACTAACATTTCCGCGCTCTGTAAAAGAAGAAGAAACTACTGCGATTATTACTGAATCTTTACACATTTCTTTTATTTTATTAATATGATATCTATGCCCACTGTGAAAAGGATTATATTCTGCAATTATTCCTATTATTTCCATTTGAATCACCTGGTGTTATTATACTATAAATATTTTCCTCTAGCAATTTTAACAATATAATTGTATAATATCTTTCTGCAAGGAGGCGTTACTATGATAAAAAAGATAGAAGGTTTAAAATTAGAAAAAGGACATCATTTATATTTAAATGATGAACATATAAAACCTTTAAAAGATGAATTAGAAACCTTTATTAGTGAAGAAAGTCAAATGAATACCTTAGACTTTTCAAAAAAAGTAATGCACTCTCAAGAAATAAAAAATAATAACAACATAGAAGGTTACCTAGATGATGTTTCCTTAATTGAAGAAGTTATTAGAAATAGTAATAGCATATCAGATAAGGATAAGAAAAATAGAATTATTAATTTATATAAAGGTTATAAATATATCCTGCAAAAACCAGAAATAAATAAAGAAAATCTTAACAAATTATATAAAATTCTCTCTCATAATTTATTATGCAGTTATGATCTTAAAAACATGGGTGAGTTTTATCGTAATGGAGAAGTTTTTATTTATTTTTCAGATAATTCTGCAGTGCCTCCAGATACAGGAGTTTCTTATGAAATATTAGATGACATGATGGATAAGTATTTCAAGTTTTTAAATTCAGAAGAAAATATTGAAACTTTAACAGACTATTATATAAAATCCCAAATAGCACATTTCTACTTTGTTTACGTTCATCCTTACTTTGATATAAATGGTCGTAGCGCTAGAACTTCTTCTATGTGGTATCTACTAAATAATGAAGCTTATCCATATATTATTTTTAACAGAGCAATTGGAAACTCTAAAAATATCTATTACAAAGAAATAAGAAAAGCAAAAACCAGTCATAATTTAACTAGTTTTATAGAGTATTTAATGGTTAATGTAAAAAAAGAATTAGAAAAAGAATATATTATTCAAGCAATAAAATCCGCATCAAATGAAAAACTTAGTTCTATAGAGTTTTCATCTATTTTAGATATATTATCTATGAATGGACTTAAAACACTTAAAGATTTTGCGTATTTTCATAATATGAAAAATGATAAAAAAAGAGTTAATGATATTTATAATGAAATGATTGAACCTCTTTTAGAAAAAGAAATTATTTTGAAAACTAGGGATACTAAAGGAATGTATAATGGAAGTTGTAATAATTTTGTATTTGATTTAAACTTGTCAAAACTAGATTTAGATAAGTCTAAAGTACGAAGATTAATGATAAAATAAAAAAGATAAAACTTATTTAAAGATGTTTTATCTTTTTATTATTATTTTTTTTAAAATTATCTTTTATCTCTTCTAAAACTTCTCTTATTTCATCGAAAACTTCTGTTTCTAAGTCAGGAACATTAGTAATGATTTTAGTAGTATTTTCTTTTATATTATATATTTCTTTATAACTCAAACCTACTTCGTTTTCTTTGTAGTAACAACTTCTATTTATATAAGATTCACCTAGAAAAATATCAATAATTTCTTCGACTTTGTTATTATCTTTAAAATATTTTTTTATAAGAGATAAACTATTTTCAAACATAATTAATTCATAATAATAAGGATTGTTTCCACTAAAATAAATAGTTATCGTATTTCCTATTTTTTCTTTCTTTTCATTAGTTATAGCTTTGCAAAGAATTTTTTTATTTTCTTCAAAAATAACACTTTGATTTAGTTGCCAATTTTTTAATTCTGGAATATGTTCATTTATATCAATATAGATATTGTCTATATCTTTTTTATATTTAAGACTTTGTTTATTTTTTAATATATTATTCATTCTTATCACCTATATATATATTTATATGAATAAAACCAAATAAATTTCATTATTTTTCACCTAATTTTAAAATAAAATCTAAAGCTTTTAAAAATACTTTTCTATCATCATCATAAGTTATAATATTTTTAGCTTTTTTCTTATCACACCAAATAGCAATCTCAATTTCTTCTTCTTGAGGTTTTATATTTTCTGTTAATGGCTTTGCTAAAAAGAAAATAACATCTTTAATAGTATCTTCTTTAGGCCTATAAGTAATTTTTTCTTTAAACCCTTTTATTATTTCTATATCAATATTTGTTTCTTCTTTTACTTCACGTATCGCGGTTTCTTCTTCAGTTTCTCCTTTTTCCATGTGTCCTTTGGGAAAAGAGTAATGTCCTGCATTGTGTTTAACAAGCAAGAAATAAAATTCATTATTTTCATATTTATATAAGAGTGCCCCACAAGATTTTTCTTTTTTCATAACTTCCTCCATAAAACTATTTTATCAAATAATAAAGTATCATATATATTTTAACATATTTTTCATATACTTTAATAGGTGATTTATTTGTTAGTAAGTTTAGTAACTTTTTTAAAAACTTTAATGCTTTTTAAAACCTCTTATTCTAATAATGTATTTAAAGAACCCCTGACAAAAGATGAAGAAGAAAAATACATAAATTTACTCTTAAAAGGGGATAAAGATGCTAGAGATAAACTTATTGAACATAATTTAAGATTAGTAGCGCACATTACTAAAAAATACGAAAATACGAATATTGATAATGACGATTTAATAAGTATTGGTACAATTGGACTAATAAAAGGAATTGATTCTTATTCAAAAAAACATGGAACAAAGATAACTACCTATTGTGCTAAATGTATAGAAAATGAAATATTAATGTTTTTTAGAAGTAATAAAAAAAATAATAATACTATTTCCTTAGATGATCCAATAGGGTACGATAAAGAAGGTAATGACATAACAATTTTAGATATTTTAAAAACACCAAAACCCGACTACATAGAAGATATATATATAAAAGACAATATTAAATTACTTAGTAAATACCTAAATAATCTTTCAAAAAGAGAAAAAGAAATAATTATAAGAAGATATGGTCTTTTTAATAACGATGAACAAACTCAAAAAGAAATAGCAAAAGATCTTAATATTTCAAGAAGTTATGTCTCAAGAATAGAAAAAAGAGCAGTCACTAAAATTTTAAGAGAATTTATAAAAAGTGGAATAATAAAATATTAGTTTATAATCTTCTTTTTTTTATCTTTTTATGTTAAAATTTTACTAGAGGTGATAAAGTATGAAAAATAAAGGATTTACTATTATGGAACTTATGGCAGTTATTGTAATTTTAGGAATATTATC
>CAYVXN010000066.1:0-1772 GCA_964455135.1 uncultured Mycoplasma sp. | reverse complement strand
GTTGAAACTTTAATGAATGTTGTTAAAGAACTTGTTGAAAATAGTATTGATGCAGGTTCTTCTTTTATCAAAATAGATTTAATAGATTCAGGCACAAAAGAAATAAGTGTTTCAGACGATGGAATAGGTATGAATAGAGAAGACGCTGTAAATTGTCTTAAAAGACATGCAACAAGTAAACTTTATAATGATGAAGATTTGTTTCACATTGATACTTTAGGATTTCGTGGAGAAGCTCTTCCTTCTATTGCATCTGTTTCAAAAATGAAAATAGAAACATCATTCGAGGACATTGGTACAACTGTTATAATATCAGGCGGAAGTATAGACAAAGTAGAATCTTCACCTCTTAGAACTGGTACTAAAATTACAGTAGAGGATATTTTTTATAATACTCCAGCAAGACTTAAATACCTTAAAAACTTACATACTGAACTAGCTAATATCACATCTTATGTAACAAAAATGGCTCTTTCTTATCCAAATATCAAATTTAATTTAACAAATAACGATAAAAAACTTTTATCAACAGACGGATCAGGTAATTTATTAAAAGTTATTAACAGTGTTTACGGACTTGAAGTAACAAAAAAAATGATCAAAGTTTCCGCAGAAAATAGTGATTACGAGATAAGCGGTTACATTTCTTATCCGGAAATTAATCGTTCTTCAAGAGGATTTATCACACTTTTTGTAAATGGAAGATATATTAGAAATAATAGTGTCATAAAAACAATTTTAGAAGCGTATCACACTTATCTACCAATTGGAAGATACCCAGTAGTGGTGCTTAACATTGAAACAGATCCATCAATTATTGATGTAAATGTTCATCCTACCAAAATGGATATTAAATTTTCTAAACAAGAAGAACTAAAAGAACTTTTATTAAAAACACTAAGTGATGCTCTTTTAAAACTAGTTTTAGTGCCAGAGATAAAATCAGAAGAAAAAGTAATATCAAACATAAATGAAATTACCACAATTGACAAAGATCTAGATTTTAAAGAAAAAACAGTAATAAGTCCAAAATATGAAGAAATATCTTTTGATTTTAACACTAATGAAGAAGAAATACTCTATAAAATAGAAAACCAAAACGAAAAAAAAGAAACTGTAAATAAAATAACTCCAGTAGGAATAATCAAAAATACTTACATAATCGGAGAAAATGATGAAGGAATGCACATAATAGATCAGCATGCTGCACAAGAAAGAATAAATTATGAACTTTATAAGAAAAAACTTGGTGAAGAGTCAAAAGAAATAACAGATGTTCTAGTACCAATAAAACTAGAATTTACATCAAGTGAATTTTTAGAACTTAAAGAAAAACAAGATATAATAAATAGAGTAGGTATTTTCTTTGAAGAGTTTGGACAAAATTCAGTAATAATTAGAAAACATCCAAGATGGTTAAATCCTAAATTTACTACAGATCAAATAAGAAAAATATTAGAAATTATTATATCTGAAAACGATTTTTCTAAAGAAAAGTTTAATGAAAAAGTCGCAATTACTCTAGCGTGTAAAATGTCTATAAAAGCAAATGACTATATTTCCTTAGAAGAAGCAGATAAGCTTTTAGAAACACTTTTAAAATGTGAAAATCCTTATACATGTCCTCATGGAAGACCTACTATTATAAATTATAGTTATTATGAACTAGAAAAACTATTTAAAAGAGCAATGTAATAAAAAAATGTAAAAAAGTATGAAACGTAAAGTTTTAGACAAAAAACTACTAATAAAACATAAAAATGCTTAAGAAG
>CAYVXN010000065.1:0-5861 GCA_964455135.1 uncultured Mycoplasma sp. | reverse complement strand
CCTAAATCTAGTATTTGATATTCTTTTTGTAAATTTTCGATAATTTCTTGTTTTAGTTTGTATCCTCTGTGGTCTGATGCAATTGCTATAGTCATTTTTATCACCTCTAGTAGTTATTATATACTAGTTTTTTATAAAAAAAAAGAACCTTAGTTCTTTAATCCATATTTTTGTTTGAATTTTTCAACATTTCCTGTTAATGTAGCTGTTCCTTGTTTACCTGTGTAAAATGGATGACATTTTGAACAAATTTCAACATGTATTTCATCGTTTTTAGATGTTGACATTGCTTTGAAACTTTCTCCACATAAACATTTGAATGTTACTTCTTTTTGATCTTTATGAATTCCTTTTTTCATATGTCGCTCCTTTCGCCATGACTTATTTGTCATAGTAATAATAATTCTTAAGTAGTATAACAGATATTAGCTTGTTTGGCAAGTTTTTTCTTCTATTTTTATGTCTGCTCCTACATTTGATAGTTTTTCAATGATTCCTTCGTATCCTCTTAGGATGTGTTCTACTTTATTTATTGTTGTTTTTCCTTCGGCAATTAATCCTGCGATTATAAGGGCTGCTCCTGCTCTTAGATCTGTTGCAACTACTTCTTCTCCTTTTAATTCTGTTTTTCCATGAACTGTTGCTATTCTATTGTTTGTTTCTATGTTTGCTCCCATTTTGTTTAAGTATTCTACATGCATATATCTATTTTCATAGATTGTTTCTTCTATTTGAGATTTGCCTTTACACTGTGTTAAGAAAACCGAAAATGGTTGTTGGAGATCTGTTGCAAATCCTGGATAATAGTAAGTCTTTATATTTACCGGTTTTAAATTATCAATTTTTTTGCAGATTATTGTGTCTTCTTCTATTTCTATGTCTGCTCCTGCTTCTTTTAATTTTGATGTTAAGGCCTCGATGTGTTCTGGAATTATGTTACTTATTTTTAGTGGTTTTCCTAGAAGCGCTCCAATTATTGTATAGGTTCCTGCTTCTATTCTATCAGGAATTATTTCTGCGAATCCTTTGGTTAGTTTTTTTACTCCTTTTATTTTGATGATGCTTGTTCCTGCTCCTACTATTTTTGCTCCCATGTTATTTAGAAAAGTTGCAACGTTTACTATTTCTGGTTCTCTTGCTGCATTTTCAATGATTGTTGTACCTTCGGCTTTAGTTGCTGCGAGCATTATATTTATTGTAGCTCCAACTGATGCTACATCAAGATACATCTGAGCTCCTTTTAATTTGTCTGCTTTTATTATGTACTTATCATTTTCTTCTTCTACTGTTGCTCCAAGTTTTTTGAATCCTTCTAAGTGTAAGTTAATAGGACGTGAACCTATTTTACAACCTCCTGGAAAATACATTTCTACATATTTATATTTAGCTAGTAATGCTCCCATAAAATAATATGACGCTCTTAGTTTACTTGATATTTCTGTTGGAATTACTTTGTTTTCCATATTTTTTGGATTTATTATCATGCTTTCAGTCGCACGTTTTACATCTACATTTAGAAAATTTAAAATTTCTTCTAATGAATCTATATCTGATATTTCTGGTACATTGCAAATTGTTGCTTCTTCATCTGTCATTATTGCTGCTGGAATTATTGCAACTGCAGCATTTTTAGCTCCACTTATTCTTATTGTTCCTTCAAGTTCGTTTTGTCCATTTATTATAATTTTTTTCATACTGCACCTCTCATTTATATTGTAATATATGTCTATTTTTCTAGGTAAGTTCCTAACTTATTAACAATATAATATCATTATTTAGTCTATTTTTCAATTAAAAGTGGGCTTTTTAATATTTTTTAGAACATTTCTATTACTTCTTTTAATTCTTTTATAACTTTATAACCTTTTCCATTTCCTTTTCTGCTGAATCTTATTGGAATGCCACCTTCTTTTTCCCAATCTCTTAAGTTTCCTGCATAGTCATCTATTAGAATGGCATCTTTTGTTTCTATCATTTTTGTTTTTGGAATTTTTTTGGGACAAGGAATTATGGTTATGTCTTTAAAATAATTTCTTAAGTAATTTATTTTTAATTCTCCTTCTTTTAGTGAGTTTATGTGAGTTAAAATCGCTAAATTAAATTTTTCACTTTCTATTATTTTGTAGATGTCATTTATAGCCTCTCCAATTATATTAGTATCTTTTATAATGTTTTCCCAGGGATAATTTATGAAAAACTCTGTTTCTGTTTCTTTGGTAATACTTTGTTTTTCGTAATCTTCAAAGATTGGTGTCATTGTATCTAGTATTACTCCATCAAAATCTATATATAAGTTTTTCTTTTTCATACTTTTTTCCTCCTTTTTATATTTTATTAGTTTAAGTTATAAAAAAGCAAGGCTTTTTTTGCCTTGCTATTACGATTCAACTTTTTCGTATATTCCAGTGTACTTATAACCTTGATTTATTAAGATTTCATCATTTTTACTATATGACCATGCTGTATATGTATTTGTTTTTTCATCACTTATAAGTTTACGAGTTTTTTTATGATAATAATATATTGTTTCAGTTTCAGTAACTAACTTCTTGTCGTATCTTAAGAATTCATTTACTGTAGCATATACTGGAATTTCTGTTTTTACTACGTTATTACATACTGCTCTTAATGATTCTTCTGATGTAGAAACTTTTGATGTTGTTGATGTGCTTCTTACGTATTTTTTGAATGTGTATTGATGACTTGAATTACATATATCTCCACAGTTTGAGAAATCAAAATCAACCCAATCATATCTTACATTGTTAGTATTAGCAGGAATTGAACTTGTTGTTACTGTTCCTACATATCTCCATCCTGATGTTACTTGATATGTTGTGCTTGTTGTTTTGTCTATGAAGTAATCATATCCTGAACAAGCCCATCTTGAATATGTTCCTATTAGAACTTTTTTAGTTTGGTATATTGGTTTTGATTTATCTACAACTTTTTTAGTTGTTGTTAATGTTTTTGTTGCACTATCATTTTTTTCATACCAAACAAATTCATGTTTTCCCCAATTGATGTTGTTGTTATTTGGATCATATTCTATATCATCAGACCAATTTGACCAATCACTGTATTGTCTTTCTGTAGTTACTGTTTTTTTGTATAAATATTTATATTTTGTTGGTTGTGGATTACATGCTTTTTCGTATGCTGATTTACTTACACTATTACCTTTATTATCATAATATTTACCATTTACTACAGCACAGTAATATTTGGCTGGTTTTGATTTACATGCTTTTTCATATGAAGCTTTGCTTACAACTTTTCCTTTATCATTGTAATATTTGCCATTTACTTTTGCACAGTAATATTTGGCTGGTTGGGTTTTAGTAGGTGTTGGTTTTATTATTTTTTTGATGTTATTTGTTACTTTTTGGAATATACTTTGTTGTTTTGGTTTTGATTTTGTTACTTCCTTCTTTTCACAAATATCGTTTAAACAATAATTGTAACATCCTAGATATACTACTATATAGTCTTCTTCATCTCCACATGATAAATTAACCTTCATCTTGTATTCTTTATCCATTTTTGTTATTTCAACATAAGAATCATCAGGATCACACATTTCACCATTTTTGTCTTTTATACTTAATAACAGTTTCATTTCTAACATTTCTCCAAGTGTTAGTTTTTTAGTGTCTCCTTCTTTTTTAGGTAATCTATCAGTTGTATAGTATGCTATTGCAACTTCTTTCATAGTGTCTATGTTTTCTGCAAAAATTCTATCATATAATGGTGCTAGACTTTCTGATAGAGAATCTTTTATTCCTTGTTTAGTTGGAAATAACCATAATAAGATAAATATTAGAAGTGCTATTAAAAGGAATCCAATTAGGAATCTTTTTATATGATAGCTTAATGGTTGTTTTCCGTTATTATTCATGTTTCCCATATTATTATTCATCATATTTGGATTGTTATAACCATAATTTAGATTGCCGTTGTTGTTATAATTATTGTAGTTGTTATTGTCATTATAGTTATTATTAAATCCATTATTTTGTTCATAATTCATTTATATTACCCCCCTTTTCTATTAGACGTAGGCGTTGTAACTTCTTACTTTTGATGTGGTCTCAATTTTTGTTTCGTATACTTCGCCATCCCTTTCTATAGTCATTACTTTTTGTTCTACTGGTGCTGATTGTGTTTGAACCGGAGTTGTTTCTTTTGTTGGTGATGATTCTGTCTGAGTTGTTTTTTCTGCTGGTGCGTTTTTGTATTCTTCTTTTTGTTCTATAATCTCATCTGGTTCATTTTCTGCTGCTTTTTGTTTTTGTCCATTAGCATACCCAGCATTATATCCTGGTGTGTTTTTAGCTTTTGATCTTCCTGCATAACCATCAGAACGTCCTTGCGCATAATCTTTTTCGTAATTGTCTGCTTCTTGTTCTAATTGCTCTTTCTTTTCTTCTTCTTTTTTGTTTGCTTCGTTCATGCTTGTATCTACTTTTCCATCACCATCAGTATCAACTTTTACATTAGCATCAGCTTTCTTTTCTGCTTCTTTTACTGCATTTTTACCAAATTTTTTGATTGCTTCTTGTTTGCTTATTTTGATTGTTTTTCCTGATTTTGTTACATATGTATATGTAGTGGTGCCTCCAACTAAATAACCTCCTGAAACTAATGCAGCATGCATTCTTAGACCTTTTTCTGTTGTTTCCATATCAAATTTATCTCTAGATTTTAGATCTACATTTATGTTTTGTTTATCCATTTCAATCCATGCTTTATCTATTAGTTCTCTTTGTTTATCAGTTACATCTTTTGATTTTGCGTAAGAATCTAATTTGTTAGCACCTTCGTTGTTTGTTTTTACCTTTTCTATAAATTTAACTAATTTTTTACTTGAACGACCTTCATCAGATATAACTATATTAGAACCTTCTCCTAAATATGCTACGTTTACACCAGAAGCAGTGTAAGTTAAGCCTGTTTCCATTAGCTCTTCAAAATGGTTATCTATTTCTTTTGTTGTTTTTTTACCTTTAATGGCTTCTAGAGCAAAGTCTTCTTCTGCTTTCATTTCATTTCTTGTGTTTTCATCGTGAATCAATGTATATTCTCCAGTATTTTCTTCTGAAACATACAATCCTTTATGAGTTACTGCTCCTGCTGATAAATAGTCACAGAATCTAGTTTCATCATAATCAAGTGAAACAAAGTTTGTATTTTCTGCATTTGATATATCTTGTACTGCTGATACTTCTCTTGCTTTTAAGAATAGTACATCTCCATCAGCATCTTTATACTTAGCCATTCTTGTATTGTATTCACTTTGCCATTGATCTGTTTCTTGTAGTTGTTTTACTATTTTTTTACCATTTTTTGTTTGTAATAATTTTTCATAGATTTTTAGTAATTGTGGATTTTGTTCGTTTATTTCACCATCTTTGTTTTGACTTGTTGATTTTGCATAAGAGTCTTTAGTTAATTTTGCTGTTGTTCCAATTCCATAAGCTATAGTGGTAAGTGCTAATACTGCTGCAGTACTTATTGCTGCTATTTTTTTTATCATTTTGTTGTCTGCCTTATGATTGTCTTTAACGGCTTTTTTATACTCTTGGTATTTTTGCTTTTGTTCTTGTTTTTTAACCTTTTCAAAATAAGAATCTTTTTTTAGATTAATTTCTCCAGCAAAAAGTTTACTAAAAAAATCATTATGTTCATCATTAATGCTTCTTAGTTCTTCCATATACTTGGTATCATCATTAGTATTTTTAATTTTTTTAATTTCTACTTCACCGTTTGGTTTTTCTATACTAATCCATGTTATTTTGCCGTTTTCATTTTTGTTAATGCTATATCTATTATCCATAAAAAATTCCCCCTTCTTTTTTGGA
>CAYVXN010000064.1:0-5865 GCA_964455135.1 uncultured Mycoplasma sp. | reverse complement strand
AGATATTTAAGGAGGATTTATGAAATTAAAATATTTGTTTTTAACTTTAATATTTTTAATAATAGGTATCAGCACAGTTGATGCTAAAAGTATTGAGTATAATTTAACTATTGATAAAAATTTATATTTTCACGAAGCAAACATATACAAAGTTAATGAAAGTGAGCTAGATACATCTGGAAACTATGATTTTATGACATCTGTAGTAAAAGATAAAATATATTTCGATAATAATAGTAGTGTTTTCTATACAAAAACAAAAAAGAAAGTCAATGGAGAATATATAGTTACATTAAAAAACGATTATTCGCCAATTTTCCTTACAGGAAGCAGAATTTTGAATGAATGTTTCAGTGAATTTGATTTTAGAGATAATGAAAAATCATTATCAATTGAAACGACCAGTCCATTTTATTGTTATTCTAGAGCAGATTCTATTGTAATAAATATAAAAACTGACTTAAATGTAACAAGTTCAAATGCGGATTCTGTAAATGGAAATACCTATACTTGGAATTCTATAGATAGAAATTTCAATTTAAGATTTTCTGCTGAAATACCTGATATTGATACAGAACCAATGGAAGAAGGATACTCAGTTTCTGAAGAAGATAACGAAAATGATAATACCCAAAACAACGAAGATGAACTAGATCCTGCTAATGATGATAATAATGAAACAACCAGTCCATTTTCAGGAATTATTATTGCAGTTATCTTTATAATAGTAGCAATAACAGCTATTATAATCGTTATAGTTTTAAAACAAAAAAAATCTAATTTAAATAAAATATAGTATAAAATAAAAAAATTCTCTCACACTAGAAATGGGAGGATTTTTTATGAAGAAAATATTATTATGTTTTTCATGTATTATAGCAATTGTATTACTTAGTGGTTGTTCTATGGATAATACTCCAACTAAAAAAGTTGAAAAATTCTTAGATAATTATAAGAATCAAGATGAAACAGTATTAACTCAGCTTAAAGAAATGGTAGACTCTGACACTTTAATGGATGAAACACAAAAAACTACGTATTCCGACATCATGAAAAAACAATATAAAGATTTGACATATGATATTAAAGATGAAGTTATTGATGGAGATACTGCAACTGTAACAGCAGAAATTGAAGTTTATGATTATTATAAGATAAATCAAGATGCACAAACTTATTATGATAATAATCCAAATGAATTTAAAGATGATAATAATGATAATAACAATGGATTAGCCGGAGATATAGTAGAAGGAGCAAAAGATGCAGTTGATGCGGTAACTGATAAAGCAGAAGATGCAGTTGATGCTGTAACTGGAGATTCTAAATTTGTAGAATATAGACTAGGTAAACTTAAAGATGCAAAAGATAGAGTAAAATACACTATTGATTTTACACTTACTAAAGTAGATAATGTATGGACTTTAAACGATATAGATGATACAACTAGACAAAAAATACATGGATTATATGAACACTAGGACAAAAGTCCTTTTTTTGTTATTTATTATCGATAAATTTATAATAATATTCATCAAAAGTTAAATCACTATAATTATTATGCATATCAGTAGCAACTTTTACTCCAACATATCTATAATGCCACGCTTCATAAATATAACCATGGATGTTTTCCTTACCTTTTGGATATCTCAAAATAAATCCATATTTATGAGCATTATTTACCATCCAATTGAAA
This sequence comes from uncultured Mycoplasma sp., assembly GCA_964455135.1. GTDB lineage: Bacteria > Bacillota_I > Bacilli_A > RF39 > UBA660 > UMGS1449. The sequence continues at coordinate 4,166 of CAYVXN010000064.1, read as the reverse complement.
GAGTCTGTGTTTTCAAAATCTAGCATATTACCAGTTTTGGTTGAACTTACATCAATAGCAAGTCCTGTTTGATGTTCAGAGTGTCCTGGTCTTGCAGTATCTAACATAGCTTTTTCTTTTCCATAAGATTCTACAGCACTGTTATATAAAATACTTTGTTTTTCATAAGAACGATAAGCACTTTGCCCATAAACAGGAGTATTATTCTTTATTGAATCAGCACTTAGTCTTTCAAAAGCATCTCTAGCATCCTTTCTCAAATAACTAACTTTACTATTACCATTTATAAAATAATCCCCATTTATTCTTTCTAAATCACTAGGTTTATAATCTTCATCTAACCTTAAATATTTGTTAGTAAGAATTAAAATATCTTTCTTAGTATCAGATAAAGTTATATAATTATAAAAACCATAATCAAGTCCAATATTAACCCTAGTTACAACTTCTTCATAACTTAGATTCTTATTCATTTCATAAAACCTAACATATCTTTCCTTATTTTCTTCCTCAAAATTAGTTGTTTTCTTAAAAGGAGTATAAGAATCAATTCTATCAAGTTTTTCTCTTAAAACTATTCTTTCTTCATAAACATTCGAAATACAAAAAATACTTATTCCAATAACTAACAAAACAAATATAATAATTATTCTCTTATTTTTATTCATACTATCTCCTTGTCATATATTTTAATAAAGTATATTAAAAAAATAAAAAAATATTTAAAAAACAAAAACAAAATGTTAAAATATAAAAAGGTGGTTTTGATATGAAAAAAATAATAGAAGAAGTAAGAAATAAACTTGAAATGGAAAAAAGTAATTCTAAAAGATTTTTACTTAGTAATTTATATGTAACATTATTTAATCAGTTAGACGAAAAAGAAAAACAAGAAGAAATGAAATATATAAAAAATATAGACTTAATTTTAGAAGAAGTTTGTTATTATGATTACTTAAAAAACGATGCAGAAATATTTGAAGATTTTGCTTCTAAAATTGATGATAGATATAAAAAAACAAATTTTAATTTTTATTCTCTTTATCCAGAAAACAAACTAAATATTAATGAAGCTAAAGATATTGTTTTTGATATATTAAATGACATTGGAATTGATAATATAGAAAAGTTATATGATTTTGATAAAATAAAATATAAGAATTTAGATAACGCCGAAGGTTATTGTATAAATACTTTTGGTCTTTACAAAGGTAATATAGTTTTAAGTGAAAATATTGATAAAATAGTTATTTTTATAAAAGATTTAATTCATGAAATAGGGCATAATTATGAAAATATATTCATGTCTAACATGTCCTCTATTCAACAAATAGAAAGATATAATTATTGTTTTATAGAAGTATGCTCGAGTTTCTTTGAAAAATTAGCATTAGATTATTTAATTAAAAATAATATATATATGGATGATGCAAATAGGGAATTAAATAATTATTATTGTGATTTATATGATAGATTAATGTTTTTAGGAAATATAAGGACAAATGAAGATTTAGAAAATGCTATATACGATGATGAAAACATATACATAATTGAAAAAGATAAAAACGATAAAGAAAATATAAACACAAATGAAAATAACAACCAAAATAAACAAATATCATTTAAAAAATATAACTATGACGAAGATATAAAATATGGATATGGTTCTTTACTAGGAGAATACTTTTTTGATATTTATAAACAAGATAAAAAAGACGGACTTAAAAAACTTAAAAATTTCTTATCTAATCAAGGTCTATTAGATGAAAGACAAATGTTAGAAACCATAAAATTTAAAGAAAATAATTTTAGCTTTTTAGACAAAGGTTTATCTGATAATATGAAATATATGAGAAAAAGATATAAATGGTAGATTTATGTCTTTTTTACTTCTATCTACAAATTTTTTTCATATTTTTTAATAGGTGATAAAGTAATGAAAAAGATAATGATAATTTTTTTGATAACGTTTTTATTTGTTCCTTGTGTTGCACTGGCAAATGAAACAGATATAACAAAAGGGGCTTCTTCTGCAGTTATGATTGATTATGATACTGGAGAAATTTTATATAATAAAAATGCTAATTCAAAAAAAAGTGTAGCTTCACTTACAAAAATGATGGGACTTTTACTTATTTTTGAAAAAATAGATAATGGTTCAATAAAGATAAATGAACAGTTAACAGTTAGTAAAAACGCTAAAGAAATGGGAGGCACTCAAATATGGCTTGAAGAAGGAGAAAAAATAAGTGTAGATGATCTTTTAAAAGGCATTACTATGGCAAGTGCTAATGAACTAGCTGTTTCAATAAAGCAGTCGCATCCTATAGAAGAAGAAATAATAATATAACTACATATAAACCAATATTTTAAAGTATTATTGTAAGTTTTATATATAAAAAATTGGTTTAACAAAAAAATGATATGATTTACAAAGTAATATTTTTATGATATATTATAAGAGTAAATTATTCAAAGAAAGGAGTGTGATTAAGATGAAAAATTTACAAGTTATTAATAATGCAGAATTAATCACTACTCCTAATTTATTAAACTTTTAGGAATATTTTTTTAGATTATAAAATTAATTCTGCATATGCAGAATTTTTTTGTTAGGAGGATATTAAAATGATAATGAAATTAAATATTAATGATAGAGCAGCTCTATCTATCTGGAATAATACTAAAAGAATAGAAATAAGAGCAAATAAAGAAAATAGTGAACATGATTATAGTAAATTAAAAGAAAATGATATTATAGAATTTACTAGTAATGATTTAGGTGTATTTTATGTTAAAGTTAAAGAAGTAAATCATTATAATTCTTTAGAAGAATTATTTACTTTAGAAGGTACAAGATATACAACTTCATCTACTAATGATAAAGAAGAAGCAATTAAAAATGTAAGTAAATTAGATGGATATGAAGAAGCTATTAAGAAAAATGGTGTATATGCAATTCATATAGAATATTTATATAGTGAAAACACTGTTTGGGATGAATTATATGAAAAGGCTAAGAATGTAAGAAATCCTAGAGATGTATCAGGTATGATTAGTGCGGGACAGGTTGGTGCAGCAATATTAACTAAAAATAATAATATTTATACTGGAGTATGTATTGATACAGCATCAACACTAGGTATGTGTGGAGAGCGAAATGCTATTGCTAATATGATTACAAATGGTGAAAATGAAATTTTAAAACTAGTATGTGTTGATTCTAAAGGTAATGTTGGTACCCCTTGTGGAGCATGTAGAGAATATATGATGCAACTTTCTAAAAATAGTAAGAATATTGAAATATTAAAAGATATTAATACTAAAGAAATATTAAAACTAGATGAATTAATTCCTGAATGGTGGGGAAGAAAAAGGATATAATGAAGAATATATTGTTTCAATTGACAAAGATAATTTAGATCAAGTTCATCCAGAATATAGAGATAAAATGGCAGTGTTAGATTTAGAAGAAGTTAAAACTAATAATGGTAAGTGTTATATAGCAATTGAAAATGATAAAGCAGTAGGATTAATTATGGGATGTATTTTTCCATATGATGAATTTGATTATCTTGATTATAAATGTCCTAAAAGAGGAGAAATAACTGAATTAATAGTTTCTAAAAATGTAAGACGCAAGGGTATAGGAATTATGCTTATGAATAAAATGGAAGAATATTTTAAATCATTAGGTTGTGAATATATTTTAGTAGATGTATTTGCTTATAATGACAATGCTGTTAAGTTTTATGATAAGAATGGATATCATTTAAGAATGTATACAAATATAAAGAAGATTGGATAATAAATCATATTTAATTCCATTTAATAATATTGAGAGAAATTGAAAAAATTTCTCTTTTTTATGATATACTATATATGATTATTTACTAAGAGAGGAGTGATTGCATGAATAATTTCAACTTAAATTTATTTAAATACTTTTATTATGTAGTCTATTATAATGGATTTACTAATGCATCAAAAAATTTGAATATTGCTCAATCATCATTAAGTTATAATATAAAGCAATTAGAACTACAATTGGATAAAACATTAATTATTAGAGATAATAAGAATTTTGAATTAACTGAGGATGGGTACAATTTATATGAAAATCTAAAGTCTGCTTTCAGTATTTTGAATCAAAATTTGGAACAATT
>CAYVXN010000063.1:0-6036 GCA_964455135.1 uncultured Mycoplasma sp. | reverse complement strand
TCGTGATTATAATATCACAAAATTTACAATTTGACAAAACTTAGATAATCATATTTAAAAAAATAAGATAATATTTTATAGTTAAATTATGATTATAAGTGTTATTTTTTTTCTTAATGTGTTAATATAATAAGAAAAGTTTTGGAGGTAAGATTTTATGAAAGAAGATACTTTTAATATTTCTGATGTTTATGTTGGGTATGAAACAAGAAGTGTATATAATGATTTTTATAGAGAATTTGTTTCTGAAGAGGGTATTGTTTTACTTTTAAAAACAAAGTATAAATTTGAATTTAATAATGAATCTAAAGTTCGTGTTTTTAAAAATTTATTTACTAATGAATTTTTATATCTTAAAAATGATAATTCAGTATTTAATAATAATTCTTGTGATCATTTTATTAATGATATTGTAAGTGTTAGGGATTTGATAAAAGATAAGTTTTGTAAAAGAAAAGAGTCGAATTATAGGGATTATATAATGTGTATATGTGATGATTTTATTAGTTTTCTTAATAATAGAAAGTATGTTAATTATGATGAAATTACTGAATATTTTGGAGATTTGTGTGCTTTATATGTTTATTGCACCTTATTAGTAACAGAAGAAGAATATGATAGTTTAATTAATGAAACGAAAACAGAAAATGATAATATTATAGATTTAAATAGCTTTAAAAAGAAACTTTTAAAAAAATAGTGTTATTTTCTGTAGAATTATTTAAAAACTTTAAAAAACTTTAAAAAATTTATTGCAACTTTTATCAAGCTATGGTATGATTACATTGCTTATATTTTTTGGCGATGTAGCTTAGCTGGCTAGAGCGCTCGGTTCATACCCGAGAGGTCGGGGGTTCGATCCCCTCCGTCGCTACCAAATGGAAATAAGTCGGTTCAATTTGAATCGATTTTTATTATGGTAAAAAAGAAAATCTATAAAATAATAGTCCAGTCTTTGCTTTAAATACCTTATTCAATTATATTAATTTAAATCTAACTCCTAAAACTCCATACTTTTTTTGTTTTTCTTTTGGATAAAAACTTTCAAGAGCAGAAACTAATTCTTCTTTAGTCATTGATTTATCTGCTAATGTGCTAATATCAAAATCATTAATCATATCTTCAAAAGAGTTATATCTTAACAGTTCTATAACTTCTACTTTAAATGATTCAGTTAACTGAGGTTCTTTAAAAAATTTAATAGTATCTCCAACTTTAATTTTTTGTCTTTTCTCATCAAAAAGCCTAATTTCAATTTTTTTTGTACCATTAAGTATAAAATCATAATATTTAGACTGCAATTTCATTTCATGTTCCATATAATCTTTTCACCCTCATCAATTAATATTAACAAAGTAAGTATATCATAGATTGACAAAAATATAAAAAGTGGCAATATAAATTCCATAATTTATCAAAGAAGGTTTTAAAATGATATTGATAGAAAGTTTAAAAGATTATATAGAGGTTACACCACAAGAAAAATTTATAGAACTAGCGACAAAAATATACATAACAACAGATTTCATAAATAATGATTACCCAGACTATAAAAATTGGTACTTTACTAAACAATTACCAGGAATAATCAAAAATGAAAGAAATATTTTATTTGCAAGAAATCCAGAAAACAAAGAAGAAATTATTGCCATAGCTTGTTTAAAAAAAGCAAAAGAAGAACAAAAAATATGTACACTATATGTATCGGATAATGCAAGAGGTCTTGGTATTGGCTCAGCAATAATCGAAGAGTCTTTGAAATGGCTTGGAACAACAAAACCATTTATAACTTTTCCAGACTATAAATTAGACATGTTTAAACCTTTTATTGAAAAATATGCTTGGAATTTAACAGAAAAAGTTTATGGGTTATACAAAGATAAAACAGAAGAGTTATGCTTTAATGGAGCTTTTAATAAAGATAAAAAAGACTCATCAAAACACCATAAAAAATTAATGAAAGCATTAAATACTAAGAATTGATAAATTTGTCATCTTATAATTATTTTTACTTTACGTAAAGTGCAAAAAAAAAATAACACAAAAGCAAAAAAGTTAATAACTAAAATTAAGTTTATGATAATATAAAAAAGAAAGAAAGGAGTAGATTTTAATGAATGAACCAAAACAAAAAAGTAAAGGATTAATTGTAACAGTAGTAATCTTAATTATTTTAATGTTAGGACTTGGAGGATATACAGCTTATGATAAGTTAGTTATTCAAAAAGATAATGAAGAGGAGCTTGTAGAATTAAATAATGATTTAAAAGATGCAAATAAGAAAATAACTGAACTAGAACAAGACAAAGAAAAATATTCTTCTGTTGAAGAGAAGAATTATATAGCTACTAATTTCTATGGACAAAATAAAGATATTAATATCTATGCTGTTGGATATACATTTATGGTATATGGTTATGATGATTCTTTATATATGGCTATTGATGATGGTAGTGACGAACCTGCTAATCTTTTAAATATAACAGTTTCAGAAGATCCAACTAAATCTAGTGATGATTATAAAGTTACAAATCTTAATGTTAAAGAAAGCGACATTTCTAAAGTAGTTGCATCAAATAACTTTTATACTAGTGATGCTTCAAGTTTTGCTTACATAATTTACAAAGACGGAACAGTTAAAAGATATTTTGTAAATCCTTCAACTGCAGGAAAGAATGATACCGTTTTAAAAGATTATAAAGTAAAAGATTTAAAAGTATCTTGTAAAGGTGGTTGGGAAAACTGTAAATCTCTAACTTATAAATTAACTCTTTTAGATGGAACTGAAAAAACAGTAACAGAAAAATAATAAAATATGTAAACTGACTTTAAAAAAGTTGGTTTTTTTCTTATTTTATCTTATAATTAAAAAGGTGATTAAAGTGAATGAAGAATTAATAAAACAAATAGCAATTGAAGAAGGAATTACTGTGCTTCAAGTAAAAAACACATTAAAACTTTTAGAAGAAGGAAATACTATTCCTTTTATAGCAAGATATAGAAAAGAAGCTACTAAAGGATTAGATGAAGTTAAGATAAAAAGTATTGAAACAGTTTATACTTATCAAGTAAATTTACTTAAAAGAAAAGAAGATGTTATTAGATTAATTGAAGAAAAAGATATGATGACTGATGAATTAAAAGATAAAATTATGAAATGTACAAAGCTTGTTGAAATAGAAGATTTATATCGCCCATACAAAGAAAAGAAAAAAACAAAAGCTACTACTGCTATCGCAAATGGTCTTGAAGGTCTTGCAAAAATAATTTTATCTTTTCCTCCTCTTAAAACCCCAGAACAATTAGCAGAGTCTTATAAATGTAAAATAGAAGGAACAGATGAAAAATTAGAAGGAGCATCTTACATAATATCTGAATATATTTCTGATAATGCAAGTTTTCGTAAATATATAAGAAATTTTATTTTTAAAACAGGAATACTAGAGACAAAACTAAAAAAAGGTAAAGAAGAAAATGATGAAGATAAAACTTATGAAATGTATTACTCCTACGAAGAACAAATAAAACAAATAAAACCACATCGAATTCTTGCTATAAATCGTGGTGAAAAAGAAGGAGTGTTATCTGTAAAGATAAACATAAAAACAGAAGAAATTGAGTCATTCTTAAAAAGTAAAATAATTAAAAATCCTAAATCATTAGTATGTCCTTTAGTAGAAAACTCTATAAAAGATAGTTTAAAAAGATTAATACTTCCGTCTGTAGAAAGAGAAATAAGAAGTGAACTTACTGATAAAGCAAGTGAAGTATCTATTGAAAACTTTTCTAGTAACTTAAAAAACTTACTTCTTACTCCTCCGATGAAAGGAATAACAGTTTTAGGATTTGATCCAGCTTTTCGTACTGGATGTAAACTAGCAGTTTTAGATAAAACAGGTAAGGTAGAAGATATAAGTGTTATATATCCGCATGAACCACAAAATGAAAAAGAAAAAAGTAAAAAGCATATAGAAGAACTTATAAAAAAATATAATATAGAAGTTATTGCAATTGGAAATGGAACAGCATCTCGTGAAAGTGAAGCCTTTATTGCAGATATAGTAAAAAATACAAATGTAAAATACATAATAGTAAATGAAGCAGGAGCAAGTGTTTATTCTGCATCAGATCTAGCAATAAAAGAGTTTCCAAGCTTAAATGTTTCCGAAAGAAGTGCAATAAGTATTGGAAGAAGACTTCAAGATCCACTTTCAGAACTTGTAAAAATAGATCCTAAATCAATTGGAGTAGGACTTTATCAACATGATGTAAAACAAAAAGAATTAACAGAAGCCTTAGACTTTGTAGTAGATAGTGTAGTAAATAGTGTTGGAGTAAATATAAATACAGCCTCAAAAAGTATTTTATCTCATATATCAGGACTTACTTCAAAAACAATTGATAAAATATTAAAAATAAGAGAAGAACTTGGAAAGTTTAGAACAAGAGAAGAATTAAGAAAAAAAGTAAATTTATCTGAAAAAATTTATGAGCAAGCAATAGGATTTATTAGAATAAATGATGGAGAAAATCCACTTGATAAGACTAGTATTCATCCGGAAAGTTATGAAAAAACATATAAATTGTTAGAAATGATAAATTCTGATATAAGTGAACTTGGAACAGATTCTTTAAAAGAAAAATTAAAAACAGTAGATAAAGAAAAACTAAGTGAAATACTTCAAATAGATAACTATACTTTAGAAGATATAATAAAATCTTTAGAAAAACCACTTTTAGATCCAAGAGATGAACTTGTTAAACCAATACTTAAAAGTGATATTTTAACAATTGATAATCTAAAAGAAGGTATGGTTTTAGAAGGAACTGTTAGAAATGTAGTAGACTTTGGAGCTTTCGTAGATATTGGACTTAAAAATGATGGGCTTATTCATATTTCAAATTTAAGTAATACTTATGTAAAACATCCAAGTGATATTTTATCAGTCGGAGATATTATAAAGTGTAAAGTTTTAGAGATAAACAAAGAAAAGAAAAAAGTTGCTTTAACTTTAAAAGATTTATAAGTATAAGAAACAAAATAAAATAACTGCATATAATTTATTAGGTGATTCTTGTGTCTTTAGAAAACTTTAAAAAATTTGTGAAAGATAAACCAAATTTGCAGAGCTTTGTTGCAAAAGGGGAAATGTCTTGGCAAGATTTTTATAATATGTATGAATTATATGGAGAACAAAATAGTGTTTGGGATAAGTATTTAAATATAAATAGTGGTATTCAAAGTTCAACTGTAGTAACTCTAAAAGATATGATTGGTATGTTTAAAAATATTGATATGACAGAAGTGCAAAACTCCATAACTTCTCTTCAAAAAGGAATAGGGTATATAGAAGATTTAGTAAAAACTAAAGAAAAAAATATTCCAGTAAGAAAATCAAGTTATGAAGCTAGACCACTTTATCGTTATTTTGATGATTAATGAATTTATTAGTTCAATATAAACTAAAATCTAATCCAACATATCTTAAATTTTTAAGAGAAAATTCTAATTGGTATAAGTATTTAAATAGAAATCAAATGTTTTTAAAAGAGCTTGAAAAAGAAATGAAAGTAAAATATAAAATGACTCCGAAAGATAAATTAGAAAGATTTACGCAAAATATTGACAAAGTATCCCAAATAATTGATATATTTTCTTAAATATATCTTTTTTTTTGTAAGAAAATTTGTTATAATCACAATATAGGTGATAGTTATGAATAATAAAGGTTTTGCAGTTACTAGTATGGTTTATGCTGCTATTATATTACTTTCAATGACTATGTTTACTGTACTTGCTATAGTAAAAAGTCAGTATACAGATCAAAAGGAATTTGTAGAAGATATAAATAAAAATTTGACACAATGTATTGTGGGGAGTGGTTGCTAATGAATAAAAAAGGATTTACATTAATAGAACTAATTGCAGTAGTAGTTATAATGGCTATAATAGCACTTATTGCAACACCTAATATAGTTAATATGATGGATAAAGGTAAAAAAGAAGATTATGTTGCAGATGCTAAGGAAATAATA
>CAYVXN010000062.1:0-6195 GCA_964455135.1 uncultured Mycoplasma sp. | reverse complement strand
TATAAACTAAGATGTTTTTTTGATGTTATTATTTACTTTAGTTTGTTTTTTCTATATAATAAGTTTGGAGGAAAATAAATTATGAGTAGAAGTGAACTAAGAGAAATAATAATTAAGACACTATATCAAATATATATTTATCAAGATAAGAATTTATCTTTTGATTTAAGTGCAATAATAAAAGAACAATTAGAAAAGAAAAACGATTTTGTTTTTGATACTTTAGAAAATATTTTAAAATATCAAAAAGACATAAGCAATTTAGCTAATAAATATATGAAAGATTGGAATATAGATAGAATTAGCAAAGTAGATAAAGCAATACTTTCACTTGCTATTTATGAGCTTTTATATACAGATACTCCAGATGTTGTGGCAATCAATGAAGCAATTGAATTATCTAAAAAATATAGTGATGAAAAAGTTGTAAAATTAATAAACGGAGTACTAGATAGCATTATGCACAAAGAGGTAACCAATGGATGATAAGTATTTAACTGTCTCTAGAATAAATCGCTATATAAAATATAAATTAGATAATGATGCAAATTTACAAACTGTTTACTTAAAAGGAGAAATAAGTAATTTTAAGAATCATACATCTGGACATTTTTATTTTACTTTAAAAGATGAAGCTTCCAGAATACCTGCGGTTATGTTTAAAAGTTCTGCTTCTAAAGTTAATTTTAATCCACAAGATGGGATGAATGTCTTAGTAACAGGTAGGATAAGTTGTTATGAAGCAAATGGAAATTATCAAATATATGTAGAAGAAATGCTTGAAGATGGAGTAGGTAATCTCTATATAGAATTTGAAAAACTAAAAAAGAAGCTAGGAGAACGTGGTTATTTTGATGAAAAGCATAAGAAACCTATTCCTAAATTTCCTAAGCGAATTGGAGTAATCACTGCTTCAACTGGTGCGGCTATTAGAGATATAATAACTACTATTAATAGACGTTATCGTCTAGCAGAAATTATACTTATACCAACTCTAGTACAAGGAGAAAGAGCAGGAGAAGATATTGTTTATAGTTTAAATAAAGCTAAAAACTTAGATTTAGATGTAATAATTTTAGGACGCGGTGGAGGCTCAATTGAAGATCTTTGGGCTTTTAACGAAGAAATAGTAGCAGATGCAATATTTAATATGGATATACCAATTATAAGTGCTGTTGGGCATGAAATAGACTTTACAATAAGTGATTTTGTATCAGATTTAAGAGCACCAACTCCAACTGCCGCGGCAGAACTTGCAGTGCCTAACACTATTGATTTAATAAATAATATAAACCAAATGAAAACAAGGCTAGGAAAAAGCGTTTTAAACAAATTAGAACTAAGTAAAAATAAATTGAACGCTTTATTAAATTCATATATATTGAAAAATCCAAAAGGATTATATGAAGTAAAAATGCAAAAACTAGATAATTTAGTAGATAAACTAAATATATATACAACAAATATTTTTGAAAGTAAAGAGACAAAATATATTTCTTTAATTGATAAAATGGAAGCGCTAAATCCAATAAAAACATTAAAAAGAGGTTATTCTATAACTAAAGTTGATAACAAAGTAGTAGACTTTAAGCAATTAAAAAAAGATATGATTATAACTACAGAATTTTCTGAAGGAGAAATTATATCTAAAGTAATGGAGGTAAAAAATGGAAACTAAAAATACATTTGAAGAACAATTAGAAAAGTTAGAAAAAATAGTAAAAGATTTAGAAAACGGGGATGTTAAACTTGATGATGCAATAAATAAATGGAGCGAAGGCATGAAACTTGCAAATAGCTGTAATGAAATTTTAGAAAACGCTAACGAAACTATTACTAAAGCATTAAATAATGATGGAAAACTAGAAAAGTTTGAGATAAATGAATAGGAGACAAACATGGATAAGAAAAAAATCAAAAAAATTTCTAGGAAAATAGAAAGAGAAATATATAATAAATTATATGAAAGAAAGAAAAGTTTAAATTTAAAACAAGTATGTAAAATAACAGGCCTTCCTCTTCCAGAAGATAAAAAATACAAAAAATTAATAAACAAAAAATTTTCAGAGCCAGTTATATCGTGGTCAAATATACAACCAAATTGCTTATATTTTGTTTTTTGGTATCCAGGGCTTACTGATTTAAAAAAGGAAGATATTAGAAAAAATGCATTATTTGTTGTGACTCCAAAACCTATTGAGGGATGTAACAATATTATTTGTGAAAATCCGGTAGAATATGGATTAAAACTATTTAAATATATTCGTGGTTTATCAAATGCTAAAGTGGTTTCAGTAACAGGTAGTGTCGGAAAAACTTCAACTAAAGAAATGATTGAATCTGTTTTAAGACAAAAATATGGCAGTAATTCAATGATTGCTTCTGCAGGAAATAGTAATTCTTCATATAAAGCAGCTGAAAATATTAAAAAATTAAATTATAAAACAAAAGTTTTGCTTCAAGAAGTAGGGGCAGGTTCTAAAGCGTATGATATAGTAAAACGATCAGCGGTTATTTTAGAGTCAGACATAGCGGTATACACTAATATAAGAGATTCTCATATTGAGTGGTATGGTTCTAGAGAAAATATAGCAAAGGAAAAATTCACTTTATCAGATTTTGGCAAAAAAGAAGGCCTTGCTATTATAAATTACGATGATGAAATACTAAGAAAACATAAATTTATACAAGAAGTATATTCTTATTCTTTGGATAATAAAAAAGCAGATGTTTATGCAAAAAATATCAGAATTTCTAGTGAAGGTACAACATTTACTATTGTGGATAATCAAACAAAAGAAGAATTAATGACGGAATTGCAAGTAATTGGAGATCATCATGTTCTAAATGCTTTAGTAGCATATTTGGTTGGAAAAAGACTTAATGTAAAAACAGAAAGCATTATTGAAGGATTAAAGAAGTATAAAACTAGTGGTGCTAGACAAAATCTAATAGATGTAGGTAAATATAAAGTTTTAGCAGATTGTTATAATTCATCATATGATGCACTTAATAGTATTTTAAAAACACTTGATGTAATGAAAACAAAGAACAAAGGAGAAAAAATTGCAGTAATTGGAGATATTTTTGAATTAGGAAAACTAGAAAAAGATATTCATATAAAAATCGGAAAACTTTTGTCAAAATTTAATTTAAAATACGTTATTTTCAATGGAGAAAAATCATTATATTCTTATAATGAATATAAAAAATATAAAAATAATGGAATATATACAAGGACAAGACAAGAGCTGTTAGATGCAGTTCAAAAAGTAATAAAAAAAGATGATATTATTTTATTTAAGGCATCTCATGGAATGAATTTTGCCGAAACAATAGACTCTATTTTTGGTTTAGAAATAGGAGAAAGAATAGATTTAAGTCATAATGATTACAAAATAGTAGAAGAAGGTGGTTGTACATATCAAATATTTAAAAATCATGCAACACTTTTATCTTGTAGCGATGACAAAACAAAGTTTTTGTTACCAAATGAAATTGAAGATAAACCACTTGAAAAAATAGGCAAAGAAGCATTTGCTATCTGTAAAAATCTAGAAGAATTAATTTTAAATGATAACATGATAAGACTAAGAACGAATAGTTTTAAAAACACTAATCTCAAGAAGATAAAAATTAATGATAATTTAAAATCAATAGGATCATATGCATTTAATTTATGTAAAAATTTAAAACAAGTATCTTTACCAGACGGACTATTATCCATAGAGCATAGGGCTTTTTATAAATGTGAAAATTTGAAAAAGGTAAAAATACCAAATTCTGTATATTTAATAGATGAAAATGCTTTTGAAAAAACAAAAGATTTAATAATTGAATGTAAAAAGAAAAGTTATGCTGAAGAGTATGCTAAAGAACATAATTTCAAAATAAAATACTATTAATTTGAAATAATAATTACTAGAGGTGATAAAATGAGGAAAATTATAAGAAAAATCAATAATTTTTATATGAAAATATATAAAAATAATCCGGCCAAAACAAAAAGAAGTAGATATTTGTATGGAAAAGAAATCTATAATGATTTAGATGATAAAGAAAAATCGCGAATAAGAAGAACTATAAAACAATATTGTCCAAAAATTAAGATAAAAAGTAGAAAATATAGAAAAATATCACGAGATTTAGCATTTTCTAAAAAGCATTATAAATGTGCTAACAATGAATATTTTATGTTTGATTTTTGGCATAAAAGTGATAAAAAAAGAAAAACATTTATAACAGGAATTAAAAAAAGAGAATACATTCATATGCTTAATACTGATGAATCAATTGAAATTTTAAAAGACAAATACGCAACATATGAACTATTTAGGGATTTGTACAAAAGAGATGTTATTGAGATAAATAATGAAAAAGATTACAAGAAATATGAAGAATTTATTAAAAAGCATCCAAGGTTTATTAAAAAGTCTAATAATCTTGCTTGTGGTAAGAGTATAGAGATAATAAAAATAAAAGAAGATAATAAAAAGGATATATTTGATAACTTTTTAGAAGAAAGTAACAGTACTATCCTAGAAGAATTAGTTATTCAATCAAGTGAAATGTCGGAACTTCATCCAGAATCTGTAAATACAGTTAGAATAATTACATTTTTAGATGAGGACGGAAGTATTAAAATAAAATATCCGTTCTTGAGGGTTGGAGTAGGTTCTTCTATTGTAGATAATGGTGGTGCCGGGGGGATTATATGTTTAATAGATGAAAATACTGGAATTGTAATTGCTGATGGCGTAGATGAAGAGTGTAATTTTTATAAAATCCATCCTGATACAGGAATTAAAATTAAAGGTTTTCAAATTCCTGAATGGGAAGAAGCTTGTAATCTTGCTAAGAAAGCTCAAAAATTGATGAAAGACGCAAGACTTGTTGGATGGGATCTTGCATATACAAGTAAAGGTTGGGTAATAATTGAAGGAAATGGGCATACTCAGTTCATAGGTCAACAAATCTCAGATCAAATAGGAAAAAAAGAACCATTTGAAGAAATGATTAATTATGAAAAATTAAAAGAAGATTACGAGGCAAAGACATCAAAATACGAGTTTTCTGTAGTCATCCCTGTTTATAATTGTGAAAAGTATTTAAAAGATGCAATAGACTCAGTAATAAATCAAACAATAGGATTTGAAGAAAATATAGAACTTATTCTAGTTAATGATGGTTCTACTGATGGTACAGAAGAAATATGCAAAAATTATAAGGAAAAGCATCCAAATAATATAAAATATATTTATCAAAAAAATCAAGGAGTGTCTTTTGCAAGAAACGAAGGTAAGAAACATGTAACAGGTAAATATGTAAACTTTTTAGATGCGGATGATAAATGGGCTAAAGATGCATTTCAAAAAGTAAAAGATTTCTTTGAACAAAGAAATACAAGAATAGATATGGTAACATGTAGGCAAAAGTTCTTTGAAGCTAAAACGGGTTATGCAAATCTTGATTATAAATTTAAAGAAGCTAAAGATTATATAGTAAACATAAATAAAAATCCAGAATATTTTACTTTAAGTGTGTCTTCTACATTCTTTAAAACAAATTCATTAAAAGGTCATGATTTTGATACTAGATTAAACTATGGAGAAGATGCAAAATTAATAACAGAAATAGTATTAGAAAAAGGTATATATGGTTTAGTAAAGAATGCGGTGTTTTATTTAAGAAAAAGGAATGATAATACATCTCTTACACAAAACTCTAAAACTGATATAACAAAATATACAAATACAATGAATTATTATTATAAATATTTAATAGATTTATCAAAAGAAAAGTACGGTTTTGTTATACCTTATGTACAACACGTGGTAATAAATGGGTTAAAGTATAGGATTTCAAATCAAATTCCAGATGATATAGATGAAAAAATAAGAAAAGATTATATTAATACCATAATAGAACTACTACATGATATAGAAGATGCAATAATTATTGATACCAGAAATATTAATTTAAATATAAAATATTATATCTTAAAACAAAAATATAACGATGATAATAATAAAAATTGCATTATAAATTCTGAAAAAGATGTTATTTATAAAGATAAAAAAATAGGCAATTTAACAGGTAATAAAAAATTATATTTATCCTCAATTAGTATATTTAATAATAAAATAACTTTAAGAGGAATATATAAATTTCCACTTTATATAGATACAGCAAAAG
>CAYVXN010000061.1:0-6834 GCA_964455135.1 uncultured Mycoplasma sp. | reverse complement strand
AAAATTACATAGAGAACAAGAATTGTTTAATTTTGGAGATAAATATGAGTAAAAATAAAAGAAAAAAGAAAAGAAAAAAATTAAGAATTTTCTTACTAGCAATAGGGCTATTATTACTTTTTTCTTTTATATTTATAATGATTGGAGCTTATGTTCTTAAAATTAACACTAATGCCATAATAATAAAAGGTAATAATATAATAAATGATGAACTAATATTAAAAGAAACTGGTCTAAAAGATTATCCAAACTTCTTTTTAACTAGTTCAAATAAAATTGAAAAAAAACTAAAACAAAATAGTTTTATAAAATCAGTCACAGTTAATAAAAATTTATTTTTTCAAATTACTATTAATATCAAAGAAAATAAACCACTATTTATTAGAGAAGATACTAATATGATTGTTTTAGATAATAGTAAAGAAATCAAAAATGACTCTAGTTTAGAACTTAATATACCTTATTTAGTAAATTATGTTCCAGATACTAAATATAGTGAACTTATTGAAAAACTAAAAAAGATAGATTATTCTTTAATTAAGAAAGTTTCACAAATAGTTTATTCTCCGACTAAGTATGATGAAGATAGGTTTATTTTGTATATGAATGATTCTAATAGAGTTTATATAAATTTACCAAAGTTTAAGAATTTTAATAAGTATAATGAAATGGTAACTAAGTTTGAAGGAAAAACAGGAAAACTATATTTAGATAGTGGAAATTATTTTGAAATAGATAAATAAATATAAAAAATAAAAGAGCTTGATATAAAAATCAAACTCTTTTTTTGACAAAAAAATGGCGCGCCCAGAAGGATTTGAACCCTCAACCTCTTGGTCCGTAGCCAAACGCTCTATCCAATTGAGCTATGGGCGCATCAACAAATACATATAGATTATACTATAAATTTAAAAGAATTTCAAGCTTAAATAAAAAATATATTAATCAAACTAGGTTAAACAAATCTTCACTATTATATTTTAATAATAAAATATAGTAGGGGTGGTTAATATATTAAGTATAAAGACTAGACAAAAATACTTGAAAAATCTAGGATTTTATAAAGGAAATATAGATGGTATTGAAGGTATTCTTACTAAAAATGCATATAGGAATATTCAAAAAAAATATTTTACTAGAACTAGTGATATAGATGGAATATATGGAGAAAACACAGAAAAACTTTTAAGAAATGCTGAAAGAGTTAGACTCTACACAAAAAGTTTTAAATTAGAAGAATTTAAATGTGAATGTGGTGGAAAATACTGCACAGGTTATCCTTCATTAATAAATATAAAACTACTTAAATATGCACAACTTTTAAGAAATAAATATGGCGCTATTTATATTACTAGTGCTCTTAGATGTCAAACTTATAATTCAATAATCGGAGGAATTCGTGGTTCTAAGCATACATTAGGAAAAGCTATAGACTGGTATTCTAATTACAGTTTTAAATCTTTTTCAAACAGAAAAAAAATAATCAATTGGTATGCAAATAACTGTATTTCTATGAATTATGCTTACTGTGATGGATATGCAAGAACAAAGTATAGAAAAGAATATCCAAGTGTTCCATCTATGTATAAAAGTATTCATTGTGATGTAAAATAAAAAACTCAATATTTTGAGTTTTTTTAAATTAAGGCACCTTTTTCGCATCTGTTACCCCAGGCATCTATAATTTTTTTATCTTTTTTAATGGTTATTATTTCACAATGATTAGGACATTTCTTACACTCGTATCCTTTTGTTTCAAAGTTTAAATCTAAAACATCAAAGTCAAAAACTTCTTCTTTTTCACTTTTAGAAAGTATAGCCACCCCAAGTGCCCCCATCAAATGACCATTTTCATCAGTAATTATCCTTTCATTAGTTATTTTTTCAAAAGCTTTTACAACTCCAATATTTTTACTTACTCCGCCCTGAAATACAATAGGAGGAGTTATTCTTTTTCCCTTTGCTACATTATTTAAATAATTATTAACAACACTTTCACAAAGACCCGCAATTATATCTTCTTTTTTATGACCAATTTGAGCCTTATGAACTAAATCAGATTCTGCAAAAACAGTACATCTAGCAGCTATTTTAGTTGGTTTTTTAGAAGTTAGTGCAATCTTTCCAAAATCTTCTACATCTACTTCAAGTCTTTTTGCTTGACTAGATAAAAAAGCTCCAGTCCCAGCAGCGCAGATAGTGTTCATAGCATAATCTGTAACAACCCCATTATTTAATAAAATTATCTTTGAGTCTTGTCCGCCAATTTCAAAAATTGTTCTTACATCTTTATGAATAGATGATGTTCCAATAGCATGAGCAGTTATTTCATTTTTTATAATATTTGCACCAGTCATAATTCCAATTAATCTTCTTGCACTTCCAGTAGTACCAACACCTACAACTTCATATCCTTCAGGTATTCGTTTTTTTAAACTCTTAAGCAGCATCTTAACAGCATTTATTGGATCTCCCTTTGTCCACAAATAATTTTTAGCTAAAATATTATTATCTTTATCTATAATTACTCCTTTGGTAGAAATAGATCCTATATCAATTCCCAAATAAGCTTTATTATTTTTCATTATCCTTTTCCTTTCGCATAAGAAGCATATCAACAAAAGCTTCAATCCTAGTTTTAATTCCTGTATTTGATTCCTGTGTATCAAAACTTAAAAACATAATAGGAATATCTTTATCATTTGATATTTTACTTAAAATAGGCATAACTCCAACCTCCGGAGTACATCCAAAAGGTTTAGTATGAATTATTCCATCAAACTTTTTTTTCTTTAATTTTAATGTTCTATAAACATTATCTGTCGCATCTGCCCCAATCTTATATTTTAAATAATCTCTTGCTTTATATCTTACTATTTTATTTAAAAATTTCTTATATATTAAAAGATAAGAAACATCAGTAAATCTTTTAATGCTTATATCAAAGTTTTTTAATTCATCTTCTAAATTATAAGTAGCAAAAGGCTCCATCGCAGTATACAACTCTCCAATAATTCCTATTTTTAACTTAGGTTTTTTACACTTAACTTTCCTATATTTTTTTAAATACTTATGTTTAATCTTTAATACTTTTATTATATTAGTCTCTTCTTTTAATTCATTTATAAAACGATACTTAAGTTTTTTAAAATCTCCCTCATTTATTTCTAACTTTTTTCTTCTATAATGCTCAGTTCTGTCAAAAAGAATTATTTTCAAGAAAATGAGAGCAAGTTCTTTTAATAATTTTCCTCTTGTAAGCTCTGGATTCAAGTCCTTAAACATTTTATATACATAATTAAAACTTGTTTTTCCTTTTTTAATAAACTGATAAAATTCAAAATCATATCCCAAATCTTTTAAAATAGTCTCTTGAAGTTCAGCATAATTTCCATATCTACAACCTCCGCCAAATTGAAATAAAATATTTGCACCATCTTCTAAAGCTTCAATATAATTACCTAAGTTATATTTAAAAGGAAGACATACATAATCTGGTGAATATTTACTTCCTATTTCCACAGTCTTTTTAGTAATTGGGGGAGCCACTTGAACATTTAAATTTGTTATATTTTTGATAAAAGGTTTTACAAAATAAGAATAATCTCCGATATGTGGAAAAGATATAATTTTTTCATTCATAAGCCTTCTCCTTTGTTATTATATCAATAAAACTTTCAAGCCTTGTTAAAAGTCCTGTATCACTATTTGATTCATCTATAATTATATTAATGATTGGCTTATCTTTTACTTTTCTAATAATAAGTTCATTTATTAATGAATCTGGTCCACAAGGAAAAGAAGTAACAAGAATTATTCCATCAACATTATCTTTATACTTTGCTATTCCTCCGATTAATTCCTTATTAAAAGTAAAATAAACATCACTCGAGATAGTTTGTACATCTTTTTCAATATCTTTATCATCATATATATCAGCATAAACAACATCAATACCATTTTTTTCTAAGAAATTAATTATTGGTTTACCAACTAATTCATCATAAATATTATAAGGATGTCCCACTAAAAGAACTTTCTTATTTTTATTCATTAAAATATTAGTTTGTTTTAAAAGTAAATTATTTTTAACCTTCTTTTCTTTTTCTTTTGCTTTCTTATAAGCATTAACTGTTTTGTTATAAGAAAATCCCAAAAATAGTCCAAGTTCTATAAATGCACTTTTTTCTGATTTAGAGTTAGTTTGATCAATATTTATATCTAAAATATTCATATCAAATAAATTGTTCACAAGATCATATAATAAATAGAAATTAGTACAAACTTTTTCATCTTTCTTAACACTTTCTATTCTTGGAATAAATATATAATTACACTTATCTTTTAAATTATTTATATGCCCAAGAAATAGTTTTAAACTAATACATGCTTCATCTGGTGCTAATTTTTTTCCTTCTTCTAATGTTTTTTTAGTAGAAGGATCAGAAATAACATAATCTATATCAAGTTCCTTAAAAAAAGTCCTTATTAAAGTTTGGTATCTATAATAAAATAAAGATCTAGGAATTCCAATAATCATAAAATAATCATCTCCTAGATAAAGACTATTCTACATCTTTATAAAAAAACACAAAAAAAGTTCTACAAAATTAGTTGTTTTATGATATTTAACAAATTATTTTGCAATAATAAAAAAACTTATTTATTCAGATATTAAAATTTAAGAAATACAAGTGATTTAATGCTCTAGATGAATAATAAAAAAATTGTCAGAAAAGACAATTTTTTATAATAGAATTATAATTTTATAAAAAGCAAATAACAAGTAGACCTACGATTAAACAATATATAACAAAGTAAATAAGTTTTCCTTCTTTTACAACATTTCTAAACCATTTTGTAGCAAAATAAGTAACTATTCCTGCAATTGCAGTGGCAAGTAAATAACAAATAATTGTACCTAAAGATAAACTACTTGTTAAAAGATCTTTAAACCCTAATAGAGTAGTAGCAATACTAATTGGAATATATAAAAGAAATGAAAAATCAAAAGCTGTCTCTCTTTTTAAATTTCTAGTCATTCCTCCAACAATAGTCGCACCACTTCTTGATATTCCAGGTACTAAAGCAACAACTTGAAAAAGCCCAATTATTAAAGCATCTTTAAAAGTCAAACTATTATTATCTTTTTTTCCTTTAATATTTCTAATTAAAAATAAAAATCCCGCGGTTATTAAAAGTGTTATTCCAACAAATTTTATATTGCTATCTAAAGTATCAAAAAAATTAAATTTTGTAACTACAAGTCCCATTATTCCAGCAGGAATAGTAGCAATAATTAAATAAATAGAGTACTTATAATCATTATAAGTTTTTTTATCCTTATTTTTTAAATGCGAGAAAAAATTTATAAATAAATCTTTTATTCTTTTTCTATAAAGATAAATAATTGCAATTAAACTACCAAAATTAGTAAGAATAGCAAGAAGTTCTATATCAATATTGGTATTAAGCAAATTATTAAAAATCAATACATGACCAGAAGAAGAAACAGGAATTGGTTCAGTAAATCCTTGTATTATTCCAAGTATAATATATTCTATTATGTCCATCATTTTTATCACCCAATTAATTATATACTATTTTTGTCTATTTTTAAACAGATTAAAATAAAAAATATTGTATATACTATTTCTGAGGGATGAACATGACTTATATATATGATATTTTACTTAACTTAAGTAAAGAGTTAATAGAATTTTTTGAATGGGAAGACAGTGACAACATAAAGTATGTTAAAAAAATAGCAGTTTTTAAAACATCTTCTAAAGTAATAAAAGATATTATTTTTAATGAAATTATATTTGACAATAACTTTACAAAAACAATTCCAAAATATGAAATGAATGGAATGAAATCTGCAGGAAGTTTATGCCTTTTAACAGATGGTCTACTAGTAATAGGACTTCTAATAAAAGAAAGTAAACCAGTTTTAATATCTAGACTCCTTTTAGACGAAGAATTTGAAGTTTTAGAACTTGCTAATAATCTTGAAAATACTAATATTGAATATAAAATAATAAGTGAAAAACCAAAAAGTAAAAACTTTTTAACAAGAAAAGAAAAAACCATTAAAAACAAATTAAATTTAGAAATTGATAAACTATATGAAATAAAAAACGAAGAAAAACTTATATACTTATATTATGAGTTTACTAATTTAGAATGCAATAACATTGATTACATATATAAATATATAAAAGATAGTTTAAAAAATTTTAATGACAGACATAGAAAGCTTTATGATATTTTACTGTTATCTGATACAAAATTAAAATAAAAGCGTAAAAAACTCCATAAATTATTCATCGGTAATTGGAGTTTTTATATGCTAAAAAAAGAAAAAGAAAAACAACTTATTTTCAATATACAATAAATAGTGTATAATAAATTAAAAGAAAGTAATTATTTATTTATTGTTTAAAAGGAGATTATTATGATACTTAGAGCTTTTTGTGAAACAAGTAATGTACTTCAAATATTTTATTTTATAAATATGATAGTAAAGATACTTTGTTATGTAGTTCCTGCGATACTTATATTAATGCTTACTATTGATATATTTAAAATGGTAATGAGCGGGGAAGATAATGTTATAAAAAATAATATGAAGATGATCGTAAAAAGAACAATATTTGCAGTAGCAATCTTCTTTGTACCAATGATTGTAAATATATCATTTGGGCTTCTTGGAAATATGAATGTAAGTGCTGCTAAGTGTTATAACAATGCAAATCTATCAACAATACAGTCATTAAAAGAGAAAGAAGCTAAAGAATATGAAGAGTATAAAGCTAAGAAAAAGGAAGAAAC
>CAYVXN010000060.1:1913-6948 GCA_964455135.1 uncultured Mycoplasma sp. | reverse complement strand
ATCATCTCCTTTTTAAAACACTATAAACTAAATAAAATAAGATGTAAAATGACCAATTAGAAGATTTTATCAAAATAAAAAGATAAAACATAAATATTATCTTTAGATAAATATATTATTTCATCTTAAAACTTTTATCAATTGTTACGTTTCATACTTTTTTTATTTTTTTTATATTATTTTAATGTAAAAGATACTTTGTCATTTGGTTTTACTACTTTATTTTTTATTGATTGTTCTTTTACATAACCATAGCCTTTAAAACTACATTTAAGATTTAACATTTCACATACTTTTTTTGCTTCTAATTTGCTATATCCTTTTAAATTAGGCATTTTGTAATTACTGCTGTTGGTAAGTAAAATAAGTGTTTCGTTTGAATCTATTACTTCTCCTTTTTCAGGATATTGATTGATAACTTTTGATCCAGTTCCTATTATTAATTTGTCAAGTTTTTTTGTTTCTGCTTTTACTAAACTTAATTCTTTGTTAAGATAATTATTTATTTTTTTGTTTTCTATATCTTTTTCTTCTTTTTCGTTATCAAAAATATTTAAATACTTATTCATGTTTTTTACTATTTCTGTAACTGCATCTGAAATTGGTTTACTAGTTCCTGCTCTTTTTACAGAGGCATAAATAATTATTTCTGGATTATTTTTAGGCCACATTCCTACGAATGATTTAGTTACATTATAATCATCTGTGTAGTAAGATCCTGTTCTTGAATTTACAAGTTGAGCTGTTCCTGTTTTTCCTATTACACTAGAATTTTTTACTTTGTAGTCTCCCCCAGTTGCAGCATACCAATTTGAATTTACTGTTTCATACATAAGGTTTCTTATTTTTTGTGCAGTTTGCTTTGAGGCAACTCTTCCTAGTTCTTCTTTTTTTCCTTCGTATACAACTTTTCCCTTTTCATCTAGTACTTTATCTATTATATATGGTTTTAACATGATACCATCATTAGCAATTGAGGTAAGTGCTTGAATATGTTGCATTGGTGTTGTTGTAATTCCTTGTCCAAATGATGCATTATAAACTTCGGTTTGATATTTGAAGTTTATGGTACCTGATACTTCGTTTGCTAAAGTTATTCCTGTTTTTTGGCCAAAGCCAAGTTTTTTAAAATAATCTTCCAGAATTTTTTTGTTTATAAAGTTATTGACAATGTTTATTACTCCAACGTTACTTGATGCTTGAAATCCTTGATCATAAGTTATATTTCCAAATCCTGTAACATTCCAGTCATTTATTATAGTTCCATCATCTGCTTTGTATCTACCAGATTTAAACTTGCTATCTCCTCTGTAAGTACCAGCTTCCATCGCAGCCATATAAGTATATGTTTTCATAATAGAACCTGGTTCATAGGCTTCTCCGACAGTAATATCGGTCCAATTTTTTATATTTTTCTTGTTTGGATCAAATGATGGTTTTTGTGTACTTCCTAAAATTTTACCTGTTTTTGCATCTGCCACTATTAAGGTGAGC
This sequence comes from uncultured Mycoplasma sp., assembly GCA_964455135.1. Lineage (GTDB taxonomy): Bacteria > Bacillota_I > Bacilli_A > RF39 > UBA660 > UMGS1449. Next base: position 5,454 of record CAYVXN010000060.1, on the reverse strand, counting down.
CAATCAAAATTGTATTTATCTTCTGCTTTATTAGCAGCTTGTTCTAAGAAAAACTGAATATTTGAATCAATTGTTAGATATACATCGTTGCCATCAATTGAATTAACTGTTACTTCTTTAGTTCCAGGTATTTTATATCCGTTTAAATCTTTTTGATATGTAGTATAGCCATCTGTTCCAGATAAAACATCATTTAAAAGATCTTCAAGGCCAAACTCTCCATCTATTTTTCCATCTTCATCGTTTTTAGCATATCCTAAGGTATAAGAGGTAAAATCTCCATTTGGATAATATCTTTTTTCATCTTCTATAAAGTCAATTCCTGGGAGGTTAAGCTTTTCTATTTTTTCTTTTTCAAGTTCTGTTAGTCCTTTACCAGCACTACCAAATTCTACTTGATATTTGTCATCTTGATTTAGTATTTTATAAATTTCACTTTCTTTCATTTTTATTACTGTTGATAACTTTTTAGCAGTTGTTTTTTTGTCTTTTACATGATATAGCTTGTCTTCTCCTTCACTTCTTGATTCATCAAGGTACGCTATTAAAGTGTAAGATGACACATTTATTGCTAAAGACTCTCCATTTGAATCATAAATATTACCTCTTTTAGCATAAATTGTTTTTGATACTACACTTCTACTATCTGCGAATTCTTTTAAATTTACTCCATCTACTTTTTTGGATAAGGCAAGATAAGAAACTCTGTAAACTAAAATTAAAAAACAAAAAAGAGCAAATACTATAAACAAATTAATCATTTTATTATTAGTTATGCTCTTTTTCATTTTAAATCACCTTACTTATCTATCGTTTTTATACTATTACTAGTATAACTTAATCCCATTTTTTTTGCAACTTGCTCTAAGTTTTCAAGTGAGGCTAATTCATTTATTTTCATTTGAAGACTTTCATTGTTTTTATTTTGTTTTGCTATTTCTTCTTTATTATTTTCTAATTTATAATTGACTTCACTTAAAGTACTTTTAGCAAAAATACTCATGAAGGGGTATGATAAACAAATTATTGCCGTAATTACAAATAAGACTTTTTCAAATTTTGTAAATTTTACTGACTTTTTTTTCTTACGTTTACTCATAAAATCCCTCCTTTTTTATTTTACTCTTTCAATAACTCTAAGTTTAGCAGATTTACTCCTTGGATTGTTTTTTATTTCTTCATCAAGTGGTATTACTGGTTTATTTGTAATAAGTTTAAAGTCTGGTAACATATCTAACGGAATATTAGGCATTCCCTTAACAACAGGGTTTACCATAGTATTTTCTTTAAATATGTTCTTACAAATTCTATCTTCTAAAGAGTGAAATGTAATAACTACAAGTCTTCCACCAACATTTAAAAGATCTAAACTAGATTTTAGTGCTACTTTTAATTCTTCAAGTTCATTATTAACTTCAATTCTTAGAGCTTGGAATACTTTTTTAGCTGGATGAGAATGTCTTTTTTCTTTATATGGATAACATTTATCAATTATTTCAACTAGTTGTGATGTTTCTTTTATTGGTTTTTTTTCTCTTTCTTCAATTATTCTTTTTGCTATTTTATTACTATGTTTTTCTTCTCCATATTCTCTAAAGATTTTGATAAGTTCTTCTTGTGAGTAATTATTAATAATTGATTCTGCTGTTAAATTACTGTTTTGATCCATTCTCATATCAAGAGGTCCGTTTTGCATATAACTAAATCCTCTTGATGATTCATCTATTTCAACAGAAGATACTCCAATATCAAATAAGATTCCATCAACTTTAGTAGTTTCTTCTAAAACTTTTTCTTTTATGTTGATAAAACCTGTATTAAATATTTTGAAATTATCTCCTATAGTTGATAGTTTTGAGCGACTATATTCTATTGCAGAAACATCTTTATCGAATGCTATCAAGAAACCATTTTTTGCTTTCTTTAAAATTTTGCTTGAATGTCCTGCGAATCCTAAAGTCGCATCAACATATATACCATCTTCCTTTATATTCAAATATTCTATTGCTTCATTAAGAAGTACGCTTTTATGTTTTTCCATCATTAAACCTCAAAATTAGTTTCGAAAAGATGGTCAGCCAAATCTGATAAATCTTCTTTACTTTCCTCTACAAAAGCATTCCATTTTTCTTTTGACCATAATTCTAATCTATCATTTACTCCGATTATAATGCATTCTTTATCAAGTTTAGCATACTCGATTAGAGGAAGAGATATTTTTATTCGTCCTTGTTTATCAAATTCGGTAGCAGTGGCTCCTGATAGAAACATTCTGGTAAAACTTCTGGCATCTTTTTTAGTAAATGGTAGTGACTTTAATTTAGAAACTATTAATGACCACTCTTTTTCTGAATAAATAAATAAACAGTCTTCAAGTCCGCGAGTAACAATTATATTTTCCCCAAGTTCCTCACGTAGTTTTGAAGGTATTATTATTCGTCCTTTTTCATCAAGATTATGATGAAATTCTCCCATCAACATAATAATCACCACTTTCTACCACTATATTCCACTGTCTACCACAATTTTACTATTGTAAATGTTTTTTGTAAATACTTTTTATATAAATTTCACATAATTTTCTTAAGAAAAAGTTATTATAAAAACATTTGTTTGTCAAAAAATGTAAAACAAAAAAAATGCAACGTTATATTAAACATCGCATTTTTAATCTATTTATCTATAGTCTATTTTTATTATACTTTTTTATATTTTCTATAAAGTACATATCCTCCGATTCCTACTAAAGCTACTCCAGAGAATATTTCTATAAATGACATTACACTTCCTGTATTAGGGGCATTAATGGTTTTGAGTTCATTGTAAATAACTAAATGATCTAGTTCTCCATAAGTTTTAGTTTTTTTAAGTTTATATAAATTAGAGCTAGCGCTTAGTAATTTTACATTACCATCTGTTCCTACTTTAAACTTAACGGTAGTATTAAGTTTTTGATAACCAGCAGGTGCTATTTTTTCTGTTAAAGTATAAGTTCCTGCTGGAATAGCAAATGTTTGAGGTTTATTACTAGAGATATATTCGATGACTTTTACACCTTTTGAATCTTTTATAGTAATTTTAGCGCCTTTTATTTCTTTTGAATTAGTTATTGCTTGCTTACTCAAAGTTATGTCAAGAGGAACATTGGTTACAACTAAACTAACTCTTTCATTGTATGATACTACCATTTGTTCAAGCAAGCTAAATTCTTGGAATTTACCAATGGCTTTCTTAACAGATATTATATCTTTGACATTTATTTCTTTATCATTGTTGGTGTCGACATTATTACTGTATTTATTGTTTGCTACAGCTTCTTTTACTAGATTTAAGTCCATTTCGTCTACTTTTCCATCGCCATTAACATCATTAGTTATTTTAACTTTTTCAAATAAATTTATTTCACCATTTATATATTCTTTATATAATGTATAGTCAATACTATCGATTGTTTGATCTCCGTTTATATCATAAACAAATTCTGTGCTGTCTTTTAAAGAAATTCCATTTAAAATACTATTATATAACGCTTTTTCTTCAG
>CAYVXN010000060.1:0-1813 GCA_964455135.1 uncultured Mycoplasma sp. | reverse complement strand
CAGTACCTGGTTCAGTAACTGGTTCATCTACGATTTCTTTTCCTTGATATTCATATATTTTATTAATTGCGTTAGTATATTCTGTATCTGACATACCCATTACATTAAATGCTTTTTCTTTTCCAATATTTGAAATATAATTATCTAAAATATTAAGATCTTCAGTTGTTAATTTACCATCTTCATTTAAATCATATGTGAAACCATCACTTAATTCTGCACCTTTTCCAAAAACAACACCTTTTAGGAAGAATACATCTTTTAAGTCTTTTTTACCATCTTTGTTATAATCTATTTTAGTTAGATCTACTGCTAGTTGTGGTGCTAATTCTTCTTCGATTTTTCCAGTTCCTAAATAAATTTCAAATAAATCAATATCTTGTGAATCAAGAGTACCGTCATTATTTAAATCACAGGCATAATATTCTGTATCTTTATATTCTGTAGTTTCTCCTAAGTAGATCTTTTTAGCTATTTCTAAGTCTTTTTCATCTATAGTTTCATCATTATTAGGATCTCCTAGAGCATATACTTGATCTCCTAAAATGAATACTCCATGTTTTAATGCTTTGAATGCTAATTTGTTATTATTATTAACATAATCTTCCATTAAATCAACATCTGCTTGATTTAAAATCCCATCTTCATTTACATCTGCAGCGTATCTTTGAGTTGCTGAAATTACTATGCTTTCACTTTTACTGATTTTCTCAACCCATTCTTTTAAATAAGATAAATCTTTATTAGTTATTTGTTCATCTTCGTCTATATCACCAAGTTTATAACTAGTTTTATTTTGTTCAACATTAACTCCGATTAATTTTTGTCCTTGATATTGAATGGAGTTTAAGTTGTCATCTAAAGTAAATGTTAAATCTTTTGATAATTTTTTATATCCAGTTGGAGTTTGTATTTCTCTTAATATATATTTACCATATGGAACATTTTCAAATTTTGCTATACCTGCAGAATCTGTTTTTGAACTTGGAATTGTTTTTCCATCAACATCAACTGCTCTTGTTTTTCCATCAGTTTTGTAAATTTCAAATACTGCCCCTTTTACAGAAGAGCCTGTTTTATCATCTTGTTTTAGGACTGTAACATTTCCATAAGGATGGTTATTAATTTTCAAAACTTTTTTATTATCTTTTACAAATTCTTTATTTTTTTCTTTTAATGCTACTGGAATGCAATAATTTTTTGCATTAGCATATATACTAGCTTTTCTATCTATTGCAAAACCATTACCTGCTGTATCACTTTCGTTACTAAATATTTCTTTTACGTAATAAATCTTTTCAGAGTCAAGTGCAGATGGATAAGGAATGTTTTCCCATTTTACAATTCCATTTTCATCTGTATAACTTTCTTCAAGTTCTTTTCCATCTGCGTCTGCCGCACTTGTTTGACAATCACTATCAGAATAAATTCCAAATAACATACCTCTTAAAGGTGTATTTGAATATGTATTCGTTTTTTGTATTTCTACAGTTCCTACTCCTTTAGGTATATTTTTTACTGTGTTTACATATTCTGCAGTTGTTGATGAAGGTGAATTTTTTTCTACTGATTCTGAATACTCTTTAGTTTGTACAGGAACACATAGTTTTTCGTATTCTTTACTTTCGTTTTCTCCAACATAATAAGTTGAAGTTTCATCTTTTATAATACCATCCCAAGTTGCCAATCCACCACCAGCAGTTTTTTGAGCTGGAAATGTTTGTCCTTGATAATTTTTACTTCGAACTGTACAAGCAGAATCATCATATAGATATAAATCTATTCCGTCTAAAGTTTCACCGGTAGTAGAAAG
>CAYVXN010000059.1:0-7051 GCA_964455135.1 uncultured Mycoplasma sp. | reverse complement strand
AATTCAAAATTTTAATCTTAAAATCTTTATGTTCAACATTATACGTGTTATAATTTAGTTGGAGGTAAACATATGAAAGTATTAATTGTAGATGATGAAGAATTAATTAGAAACATCATTAGAGATTATTGTCATAATGAAGGATATATTACAGATGAAGCAGAAAATGGCCTTGAAGCAATTGATAAAGTAAAAGAAAACGATTACGACATCATTATCCTTGATTTAATGATGCCAAAACTAGATGGATATTCATCATATAGGCAAATAAAAGATATAAAAAACATTCCCACTATAATTTTATCTGCAAGAAGTGAAGAAGCAGATAAACTACTTGGATTTGATCTTGGAGTAGATGATTACTTAACTAAACCATTTTCTCCAAAAGAATTAATGGCTAGAATAAAAGCTATTCTAAAAAGAAATAATAAAGACAATAATAGTGTTTTCGAATATAAAAACTTAAAAGTAGATAAAGTAGGGCATTGTGTAACAATAAAAGGAAAAGAAGTATTATTAACACCAAAAGAATATAATCTTTTACTATATTTTATAGAAAATAAAAATGTTGCTTTATCAAGAGAGCAATTATTAAATAAAATATGGGGTTATGATTTTTATGGGGATGATAGAACAATTGATACCCACATAAAAATGCTTAGAAATAATCTTGGTGAATACAGAAACCTAATTAAAACCGTTAGAGCAGTAGGATATAAATTTGAAATTAAAGACTAGAAGCCTAAGAGCAAATCTTTTAATTTATTTCTTAATATTTTCCGCAATCATTCTTGGTTTTTTGTATTTTTTCCAAATTGTTTTCTTTAACACTTATTATAAAATAAATCAAACTAACAACTTAGAACAAACAGTAAATTTAATTGAAAAAAACATTGATAAAGAAAACGCAAAAGTTCTACTTAATGAAATTTCTTTAAATAATGAAGTATGTATACAAATAGTTAAAGATAGTAATCTTATTTATTATTCAGATTATTATAAACATTGTGCTGGAAAAGATAATGACGCTCTCGAAGTTATTATAAGTAGTTTTATAAATAGTGATAAAAAGTATTTAAAAGTAGATTTTGTCAATAATATATACAACAATAAATCACTAGTATATGGTAAAAAATTAAAAAATAATACTTATGTTTTTGCAAATTCTTCTCTTGAACCAATGGACAAGAGCATTAATCTTTTAAAAGGACAATTTTTATATGTTGCCTTAATCGTTTTATTATTGTCGTTTGTAATATCATATTATTTTTCTAGAAGAATAGCAGATCCAATTTTAAAGATTAATCAATCTGCCAAAAAACTTGCTGACAAAAGCGATAAAGTAAAGTTTACTTGTGAAACTGAAGTATTTGAACTTAAAGAACTATCTGAAACCCTTAATAATACTGCTAAAGAGTTAAACAAAACAGAAGAATTAAGAAGAGAATTCTTAGCAAACGTAAGTCACGACTTAAAAACACCACTTACCATGATTGAAGCTTACGCAGCATCCGCAAGAGACCTAAATTACAACAACAAAAAGAAACGCGAACGCGATTTAAATATAATTATAGACGAAGCTGAAAGACTAAACATGCTAGTAAATGATATATTACTTCTTTCAAAAATCGAAAGTAAAACAACTAAACTAAACTTAGAAGATATTAACATTAAAAAAGAAATAGAAACTATTTTAGAACGATTTGCAATTTATAAAAATGATGGGTATATCTTCGAATTTAACGAAACAGAAGACTATGTAATAACCGCAGATAAGCAAGGTATTGAAAGAGTAATATATAACCTTATAAATAATGCTATTAACTATACTGGTGAGGATAAAAAAGTAAAAATAACATTCGAAAAAAATCAAAACATTTTAACAATTAATATAATAGATACAGGTAAAGGAATAGAAGAAGAAGATAAAAAACTAGTATGGAATAAATACTTTAGAATTAATAAACGTCACAGAAGAACCACCGTAGGAACAGGACTTGGTCTTTCAATAGTAAAAGAAATTCTAGAAGAACATAAATTTGAATATGGAATAAAATCAAAATTAAATAAAGGATCTTGTTTCTATTTTAAATGTAAAATAAAAGAAAATAAACCTAATAAAAATACCAAGAAATAATCTTAGTATTTTTATTTTTGGGAAAAATATCCATTTATAACAACTTTACTCTCATTAACAACAATAAATGCCGATTTATCAAATTTTTTTATCAGTCTATGCAATTTATCAAAATCATTTTGATTAATTTCCATAAAAAACATATACTTATCAGGATCATCATCTTTTTGCCTAATATCCATCACAGATACAGCAAAACCACTTTCTCTTAAAGTTCTAAGCCACTCATCAGTAGCCTTTGAAGTAATAACTTGAACAGTTAAATTTCCTTTAATAAACCTCCTAGAAAGTTTTCCACCAATATAAGTACCACATGCAAATCCAAGAGCATAAAATATTCCAATTAAAATACTACTTTCCGCAGTATCAAGAGCTTCCTTAGCAATCAAAAACCATACTAAAACCTCAATAAAACCAATTAGACTAGCTAAAAATATCTTATCTTTAACAGTAATAATAGTCCTTAAAGTACCTAATGTGACATCAACTATTCTAACACAAAAAATTTTAATACATAAAAATAAAATGTTCATACATCTCACCAATATTAGTATGAACACAAATTTAATAAAAAATTAATTATTTTATTTTATCCAAGCACATATAACAAACAAACTGCTACTGATGAACCAAGAAGTCCAAAAAGCATAAGAAAAATAACAATCTTTTGAAATTTTTTATTCAATTTTAATGCACCTCCAGCTACAAGTAATTATATCAAATATAAAAGTATCTAGTCAATTACTTAGAAAAATATTTAAAGCAAAATTTGTCTTTTTAAAACTATAATAATTAATAAACACGAACCATATTATTTACTGGTGATAATATGAGAATGAATCTCAAAAATAAAAGCCTTAAAAAATTAAAAATTAAAAAAGTAAAACTCTCAGCAAAAAATCTATTTATCTTTCTCTTATCGTTTTCAATAATAACAATTATTATTGGAATAATCTTCTACTTTTTATTGTCAAGTAAAGATAAAGAAGTAGTAAACAACTCAATAAATGGCTATTTCACTATAAAAGATAATTATAATTATATAAATTTATTAAAAAATAGTATCCTAGATAATACATATGATACATTTTTAATATGGGTACTAGGTATAAGCATAATCGGAGTAATAGCAAGTATTTTTATATACTTCTGTGAACTTTTTAGTATAGGATTCACAATCGCAAGTATTATAAATACCTATAATGCAAAAGGATTAATCGGAATCTTATGTTATTTAATTCCCTCTAAAATATGTTATATAATAGTACTATTTCTTTTAACTTTTTTTGCTATAAAAATATCTTACAAACTAATAAAACTTTGTTTTACAAAAGAAGAAATAAATATAAAATTAGAAATATCAAAGTATTTTAAAGTATTAATATTTTCTTTTATAGCAATGATAGCCATAAGTATGCTAACAGTTTTTATAGATCCACTTTTAATAAAATTATTTACTTCTTTCTAAAACAAAAATATAATCCTCCGACAAAAGTAGGAAAATAAAAAGTAATAAATCTCCATATAATAAGAGTAGAGTAAAGAACAGCTTGATTAGATAAAAAAGGACTAAAGTATTCAAGATAAGCATATTCCATTCCTCCAGAAGCCCCAGGAATAGGAATAAAGCACCCCGCTATAAAAATAAGAGCACTTAAAATATATATAGTAGTTATACTTATATCATTAACACCAAGCGATAAAAACACAAAAAAAGGAATAAAATAATAAATAGAAGTTGATATAAGATATAAAATAACTCCAAAAACTAAAATTTTTTTATTATTAAAAAGCCAAATAGTATTGTTTCTATAAGTTTCACATCTTTTTTTCCAATTATCTAAAGTAGTATCATAATCTTTAATAAATCTTAATTTAGCAAATATTTTAACAAAAAAACTTATAACTTTATAATTAATTTTTTTGGTAAAACCAATTATAAGCAAAAAAGCAAGAACAAGTAAATTAATTAAAAATCCAATAATAGTAACTAAATATAAAAGATTATTAGAAGAAAAACTATCAAAAAAATGAAAAATCACAAAAGAAACACTTGTTATAATAAGCATTGCAATTTGAAATAATAAATAATTTTGTGACACGATACTAGTACCATTTACATAATTAATATTATGCTTTCCAAGTCTATAAACTTGCCAAGGTTGCCCTCCACTAGCTAAAGGAGTAATTCCATTAAAAAACTTTGTTTCAATACCAATTTTAACTATATCAGATAATTTAATACTTTTATTATACATTCTAGTAAGAATAAATAAAGCAATACTATCAACTAAAAAATAAACAATAAACAAAAGACAAGCAACAGAAAAAAACAAAATATTTATATCTGTGATCTTATTCAAGATAATAGAAAAATTATCTTTTAATAAAATATATAAAATAAAAATAGTTATAACAAAAACAATTATACTTTTTAATTTAATATTTTTCATAACTTAACAACCTTTACTATTAAACCCTAATAAATTTAAAATAAATACAGGTTTTTTAATATCTTTAATTGAAACTATTTTATCTGATATAGTAAGAATCCATCCCTCAATATATCTTGGAGGAATAATATTTAAAGGAAACATATGCCTTAAAATAGCATTTTCTATTCTATTATTTAAAAGATAACTAAAATAATGTTTAGAATTATCAAGAGCCTCTTTTGCATGAACAAAACCATGTTTTTGAAAAAAAGGTTTACTAGAAGTATCTTCTATCCAAGAATTTTTATAAAAATCATGTAGAAGAGCAGACATAACACAATTTCTAGCATCCAAATTCAAAAACTTTGACATTTTATATACTTGATAAGCTACTTTAATAGAGTGTTCATAAATAGTTTGATCCATATGATGAAGTTTTTTAGTCATTTCAATATAAATAGGGTTAGTAACAACAGGATTAATTAAATTCAGAAACTCAGCAGGATAGAAACTAGAAGTACTATTTCTTTTCTTATAATCTTTTATAGCTTTTTGATGTTTTGTAAAACTTAGAATACTTTTATCAGAAGAATTATTTCTTAACTTTAAATAAAAATATGTAGATAAAACAAAATCTATAGAAATAAACCCACAAATTATTGCACTAATAATAGGTAAGTAATTTTCATATAACTTAAGAACTCCATAATAAGAAGGATTTATTAAATAAATAATAATAAGCCCAAAAATTCCAAAACAAATTGAATATAAAAGATTAATGCGTCCATGTAAATTATACTTCATTTCAGAATAGTTCCACCATTTATTTTCATCAAAAACTTTTTCTAAAATATATCCTGTAACATACTCTAAAAAAGAGCAAATAACAATAGATAAAATAAATACCATAATTGGACTATTTTTAAATTCCATTAAAAATATCACTATAAAAACAGAAGCTATTCCATATATTGGACATATTGGACCAAGTAAATAACCACGATTAACTAACTTTTTATCAGTAATTAAACAAAATATCATTTCCAAAGCATATCCTAAAAAACTATAAAGTATAAAAAACAAAAATATATATAATAAATTCATAAAATCAATTCTTTCTATTAATATTTAAAATGCATAAAGCACTCTATTTCATAATATCACAATGAGAAAAAAAATGCATCTACTTTTAGCAGCATATTTAATAAAATAGGCTCTCATACATTTTTTTATTAATAAAAGTATATAAAAATTAAAAAATATGATATAATAAGCCCGGTGGTAAAAATGAAGAAAAAAGTAATCGTCGGAGTTTCTGGAGGAGTAGATTCTTCTGTAGCATTAATTCTTTTAAAAAATGAAGGTTACGACGTAGAAGGATTATTCATGAAAAACTGGGATAGTTTAATTAATAATGATATAAAAGGTAACCCTAGCTTAGAAAATGATATCTGCACTCAAGAACAAGATTATAATGACGCTAAAGAAGTATGTGATAAATTAGGTATAAAACTTCACAGAGTAGATTTTGTAAAAGAATACTGGGAATATGTCTTTACTTACTTTCTAGAAGAACTAAAAAAAGGAAGAACTCCTAATCCAGATGTTATGTGTAATAAATATATAAAATTTGATTTGTTCATAAAAGAAGCAAAAAAATATAATGCTGATTACATAGCAACAGGACACTATGCTAGGATGATAAATGGTAATCTATATAAAGGAGTAGATCAAAATAAAGATCAAACATATTTCTTAGCACAACTAACAAACAAACAACTTGAAAATGTTCTTTTTCCAGTAGGTAGCTTAACTAAAGATAAAGTAAGAGAAATTGCTAAAGAATACGATTTAATCACAAAAGATAAAAAAGATTCAACTGGAATTTGTTTCATCGGAGAAAGAAACTTTAGAAACTTTCTTTCAAATTACTTACCAAATAAACCAGGTAAAATAATAAATATTGATACAAAAGAAGAAATAGGAAGTCATATAGGATTAATGCACTATACAATAGGGCAAAGAAAAGGTTTAAATATTGGAGGAACAAAAGAAAAACTTTTTGTAGTAGGTAAAAATCTAGAAGAAAATATTCTTTTTGTAGCAGAAGGAGAAAATAACAAGTATCTATACTCTGATAGTTGTATTATTGATACATTAGTATTAAATATAGAGAATAAAATAACTAGTTGTAATGCTAAATTTAGATACAGAAGTAAAGATGTTCCAGTAAAGTTAGAATACTTAAATAACAAAGAAATTTTAGTAAAATATAACAAAGTAAAAAGTGTAACTCCAGGTCAAGTATGTGCTTTATATATAGATGATAGATGTATAGGAAGTGGAATAATTAAAGAGGTGAGAAAAGATAATAAAAAATTATGGTATGTATTATAAAAGATTATAATACATAAAATTGAAAGAGCTTTACACAAATTTACACTTGACATTATTGACACTTGTGATACAATTATTATAG
>CAYVXN010000058.1:0-7100 GCA_964455135.1 uncultured Mycoplasma sp. | reverse complement strand
GTGAGACAGTTCGGTCCCTATCCGTCGTGGGCGTAGGAAAATTGAGGAGAGCTGTTCCTAGTACGAGAGGACCGGAATGGACATACCTCTGGTGTATCTGTTGTCACGCCAGTGGCAGCGCAGAGTAGCTATGTATGGAAAGGATAACCGCTGAAAGCATCTAAGCGGGAAGCCTCCCCCGAGATGAGTTTTCCCATTCTTTATGAAGTAAGATCCCAGAAAGACTATCTGGTTGATAGGTCAGAGGTGGAAGCATAGTGATATGTTGAGCTGACTGATACTAATAGATCGAGGATTTAATCATAAATTTGTTTGTATTTGATGTCATACATTATCTGAGTTTTCAGAGAATTATTTCTCTAATTTATATTTCTTAGTGACGATAGCGAAGAGGATACACCTGGCTCCATCCCGAACCCAGAAGTTAAGCTCTTCAGCGCCGACGATAGTTATCGCGAAAATAGGACGTTGCTAAGGATTTTTTTTGTTTAAAAATAAAATAAGAAAAATAAGATATATTGACTAAAACTAAAACATATGGTAAATTATTAACAAGTTGAATATTGATTGATACCAAGTAGTATTATAAAATTACCCAAGAGAGTTAGTGGTCGCTGAAAACTAACAAAAAATAATACGAATTACATATCATGAATTCAAATCGCAAAAGCAGCGTTATAGCATAAAGTGTATGAAAGAGTTCATAAATTAAGGTGGTACCACGGGTAAATCTCGTCCTTTAATTTATGAACTTTTTTATAAATGTAATATTAAGGAGGAATAGCATGAAAGCTTACGAAGATTTAAAATGGAGAGGACTTATCCAAGATATATCAAGTCCAGATTTAGAAGAAAAACTAAATAATGAAAAATTAACATTCTATATAGGAACAGATCCAACCGCAGATTCAATGCACATTGGACATTTTTCATCTTTCCTAATAGCATCACGACTAAAAAAATATGGTCATAATCCAGTTCTTCTAATTGGCGGAGCAACAGGACTAATTGGAGATCCAAAACCAACCGCAGAAAGAAAAATGATAACTAAAGAAGAAGTTGCAAAAAATGTTAAAGGACTAACAAAACAAGCTAAAGAAATATTTGGATGTGAAGTTGTTAACAATTATGATTGGTGTAAAGACATAAACTTCATAGATTTTCTAAGAGATTATGGTAAATTCTTTAACATCAATTATATGCTTAACAAAGATATCATAAAAAGAAGATTAGACACAGGTATAACTTACACTGAATTCTCATATATGATAATGCAGTCTCTAGATTTCCTACATCTTTATGAAAATAAAAACATAACCCTTCAAGTCGCTGGATCAGATCAATGGGGTAACATAACCGCAGGAATAGAACTAATTAGAAAAAAAACAGGAAAAGAAGTATACGGAATGACTATGCCTTTAGTAACAGATTCACAAGGAAAAAAATTTGGTAAAACCGAAGGAAATGCAATTTGGCTTGATAAAAACAAAACATCATCATATGAACTATATCAATTTTTAATAAATAGTGATGACGAAGCAGTAATAGATTATCTAAAAAAATTAACATTCCTAAGTAAAGAAGAAATAGAAGACATAGAAAAAGAACATAAAAAGACCCCAGAAAAGCGTCTAGCACAAGAAACTTTAGCTAAAGAGATAATTACCTTCCTACATGGAGAAAACGCCTATAACGACGCTAAAACTATCTCTAAAGCACTATTTTCAGGTAATATCAAAGACTTAACAGATTCACAAATAGAAGATGCCTTCAAAGAAGTAGAAAAATATAAATTTGAAGAAAACAAAAAAATAATAGACATCTTAACAGAAAATAAAATAGTATCATCACGAAGAGAAGCTAGAGAATTTCTAAACAATAATGCAATTACCTTAAATGGTGAAATAATAAACGATGAAAATTATATAATAGATAACAATAGAAAATACAACATAATAAGAAGAGGTAAGAAAAAATATTATATTTTTGAAAAATAAATTTATTTCAAACAAAAAAACCAAAACGGTTTTTTTATTTTTGATCATATCCTTTTCTTTTATAATCCTCATACAATTCCTTAAACATATTAAAATGTACTATTTCACGTTGTCTAAGCCATAACAAAGGCCCAATTACATCAGGATCATCAGTTAAATCAATTAAATTTTCATAAATAGCTCTAGCTTTTTCTTCTGCAGCCATATCTTCAGAAATATCTGCAACAGGATCCCCAACTGCAGATATATAAGCAGTTGTAAATGGAATTCCATTAGAATCAGTAGGGAATAAATCCATACCATGTTCAGCATAATTAGAATCAAATCCTGCACGTTTCATTTCCTCCATAGAAGCACCATTTGTAAGTTGATAAACAATAGCACATATCATTTCAACATGACCTAGTTCCTCAGTCCCTATATCAGTAAGTAAAGCTCTTCCTTTAGCATCAGGCATAGTATATCTTTGATTTAAATACCTAAGAGCTGCTCCAAGTTCTCCTTGAGGTCCACCATATTGTGTAACTATTAGTTTAGCAAGTCTTGGATCTCTTTTCTTTATATTAACAGGATATTGTAATTTTTTTTCATATTTCCACATTATCTATTTCCCTCCCATGGCCATTTTTTAGAATCCCAAGCCCAAGGAGTAACATCTAACATATTACTACTTAATCCTAAAGCACCATATTTACTTTCATACTCTGCAAGAGCTTGTTTATAAAGTTTAACATATTCACTCCTCAAATTAATAGCATTTGTATCATTCGGATTAACATCTAAGTAAAGTCCCAAATCATGAGCAGAAAATCCATACATTTGAACCATTAAAAGTGCATATTCTCTTTCATTTGTAGGATTAATTTCCTGAACTTGATAATTCTTGTAAGGTTCATATAAATTACTAAACATATTTCCCTTCATAAATCCAGTATACGGATCAGTATCATAACCTAAATTATTCATATTAACACTTTGATTACTACCCATTTTAGGTATTTTATTAGGAGTGTTCATTGCATTTTGATTTAGGTTATTTAAATAATTATAATAATCAATATAGTTATTCATCTTTCTTTTCCTCCTGATTTATAGTATGAATGTACTATTTTCATTGTCTGGGGATTTGTCTATATACCAAATAAAAATAAAAATTTTATTGTTAACAACCCTTTTTTGTGATATATTTTATTTAGAATAGAAGGTGTACATATGGATAGTAGTGATAAATTAGAAAAATTATTAAAAAAAATAGAGCCTTTTCTGATAATTGTCATAATAGCATCATTCACTGGTGTTGTTGGAGGAGTATTTGGAGCTTTATTTATAAAAACACTTGATATATTTATAGACTTTAGAAACACCTTTTTTTATATAATTCTTCTAATGCCTATCATAGGTATAATAATTGTTTACATAAATAAAAAGTACAAATGTGATAAAGAGCCAGGAGAACTTATAAATAGGGCAATCATAAAAGATGAAGAAATACCAAGTCATATAACCCCAACCCTTTTTGCTACAACAACTTTATCTCACCTAGCAGGAGCATCAGTAGGTAGAATGGAAGCCCCAATAAAAATGGGCGGAGGAATCGGTTCTTACATAGCAAACTTTTTTAACCTAAAAAAAGAAAACAAAGGCACCATTATTGCAAGTGGAGTATCAGCACTTTTTGGTTCAGTTTTTGGAGCACCCCTAACAGGTACAATATTCGCTTGTGAACTTTGTTTTTCCAAAAAAAATAAAAAACCAATCTATGTTTTGCCAGTCCTTTTATCAGCTTGTTTCAGTAGATTTATATGCTTTGCTTTCGGATTAAATAGTTTCGTTGATAGAATGCTCTATATCCATCACGCAGACTTTGGACTAAAACAAATTATTCCAATTTTAATTTTAATAGGAATTTGCTTAATCTTTGCGCTTATATTTAATAACATTTTAAAATATGCCAAAGAATTATTTCACAAAATAAAAAATGAATACTTAAGAATAATAATAGGTTCAATAATAATGATAGGATGTATTTATTTAATAGGTAACACCTTATTCTGTGGAAATGACACAAATTTAGTCGAAAAAGCCCTAGAAAACAATTCAATGTGGTATACATTTATCGTAAAAGCCCTTTTAACTGCATTATGTCTAGCAGTAGGATTTAAAGGAGGAAATATAGGTCCAGCATTCATCTCAGGAGCAACTTTAGGAATTCTAATGGCTAGTTTAATGGGAATAGATCCACAAATGGGTGCAGCAATCGGAGCAGTATCATTATTTGGGGGAGTAACAGGATGTTACATAAGCGCAGTATTCTTAGGAATAGAAATATTTGGTATAAAATCACTAGCATTCTTCATTATCATCGCAATAATGCTAAAATATTTTCTAAATCAAGGATTAATAAAAAGAAAGTTTTAGCTTTCTTTTCGTTTATTATTTAAATTGTTTATTGTATAATTATAAAGGTAATAAAAAGGAGGATAACTATGTATTTATTTTTTATGATAAGTGGTTTTCTATTCGTAACAGGACTTTCAGTATTACTTAAATTTATATATGAAATATTTCCAATCAATAAAATTACAAACTTTCTCTCTCCAACAGAAGAATCAGTATTTAATAACATTGGAAAAGTAATAATACCAAACATTCTTTGGGCTTTAATAGAAGTATCTTTATTAGGAAGTAATTATTACTTTTTATTAGGATTCATCTTAAATATTTTTGTAAGTATGGCAACAATTTATGTAATAGAATATGGTTACAGATTAATAATTAACAAAAACAAGAACAATAACTTGATAAGCATTATTTCCATAATAACAGGATCAATCTTTGGTTTTTCAGTAAATTATCTTTGCTTGTTAATAGGAGTATCCAAAGATATAAAAATGTATTATTCAGTAATAGGAATATTACTATTTATTATAATTTATATAATTATTAAATTATTTCCACCAAAAAGTAATTTTTTTAAAAAAGATATTTCATAAAAAAGTCATTAAAACAATCATTTATACGAAAGGAGTACATGAAAAATGAAAGCGCTAACAATCAAAGAACCTTGGGCTTCTCTTATTATAAATGGGCATAAAGAATACGAATTTAGAAGTTGGAAAACTAATTATCGTGGAAAAATATTAATTCATGCAGGACTTTCAAAAGACAAAAATAATATCAAAAGATTTAAAGACTATAATTTAGACTATGGTCAAGGAGAAATAATTGGAGAAGCAACGATAACAGATTGTATTAAAGTTGATGAAAAATTTATAAAAGATTTACAAAAACAAGAACCAAATGTCTACAAAACAAGCGGCTTTAATGAAAAATACGCTTTTAAATTAGAAAATGTAAAAAAATACAAAAAAAGAATTCCCTGTAAGGGAAAACTAAGCATTTGGAATTATGAAGAAAAATCTATTTAGTATTAGATAAAATAATCTTATTTATAGTAAGAGTAAATAAACAAAGCGAAATAACAAAGAAATTAAAATTAAAGTATGATGTAGTAGAAGCATCAAAAACATCTCCAATTAAGTCATATTTGTAAGCAACAAAACAAGTATAAATATGTAAAAAGCAAAGTACAAAATTGTTTAATAAACTATATTGTTCACCTCTAGATTTAGTAAAAAACATAATAAAAGTTATAATAGAGTAAATTACTAACAAAATCAAACAAATAGTGCCCATTTTAAGAGAAATAAAACTTGGATATAAAACAATTGCAGAATACAAAAACAAAATAAAACTGATATATTTAAAATAATAAAGAAAATTTCTAAATGCATTCATACTACTAATTATTCTCCTTACCAAAAGGATTAATTATCATATCATAAACACTATTTAATTCTGCAATAGTATCAATTTTATCTGTAATTTGAGAAGAGCTATCTTTAATTTCTTTAACACTACTTTCTTTCATATTTAAATCATCTTTATTACTATTATTATTTTCAACTCTAAGATCTTTAAAAATATTGTTATCAGAATTATCATTAATTATCTTAGAATTAGAGTTATTAACATTATTTGTTGATAACTCATTTTTTGTAGTAATTGCACTATCACCACTAACATTTCCATCTTTAACCACAAGACCTTCATGATCACGTCTATCATCATCCAGCAAATCTTTAAATTTCTCATCAAAAACTATCAAATACTTTTTTATAACATCAGGATAAACAGCTTTAGAATGTTCAATTGCACTCCTTACATTAGAAGCAGTAACAACATCTTTATTTTCAAAAAGCGCTTCAGAAAAAGCCTGACTAAACAAAGTAATAGGAACATCAGGATATCTTCCAGCAGTTTCATATACACGATTATATTCACTAGTAAGTTCAACAACAAAACGAGCAAGTTTTTCTCTAATAAAAGGAGTATAAGCCATCTTAATTCCAGTTGCATGTTCAATACGTGGAATAACTCCAGTAACTATTTTAGTAGTAAGCTCTTGATCTGGTTCAGCAACATCAATACGTTGAAAACGACGAGTAAACGCCTTATCACGAAGAATGTATTTTTCATATTCAGCAGAAGTAGTTGCCCCAATAACTTTTAAGTCACCTCTACCAAGTCCAGTTTTAAACATATTAGCAAAGTCAAGAGCAGTTTCACTAGTAGCATTAATAAGTGTATGAATTTCATCAATAAACAAAATATATTTTTCATGTTCCAAAATCTCATTAATCAAAGTTTGAACACGAGAATCTCCAGTTTCCTGAACTGTACCCATAAGAGCTTGAGTATCAACTTTAATAATAGTATACCCCTTAAGAGCATCAGGAACCTCATTTCTTTGAATCAAATAAGCAAGTCCTTCAACAATCGCAGTTTTCCCAATACCAGGTTTACCAGTTAAAATAGCACTCTTATCAGGAGTAAGAAGTACTAAAGCAAGTTCCTTAATTTCCTTATCACGACCAATCGCAGGATTAACTACATACTCTTGCTCAGTAAAATTAACTCCATATCTTTTTATAAAACTATCTTTTTCCAAAGGCATAAAAAAATCCTCCAATCATATACATTAATAGTATAAAGGATTTTAAAAATTAATACAATATTTCAATAAAAAAACTTGTCAAAAAT
>CAYVXN010000057.1:0-7117 GCA_964455135.1 uncultured Mycoplasma sp. | reverse complement strand
AAAAAAAGTCAGTTTTATATATAATATAAATATAATAGGAAATAGAGAGAAGGTAGAAAAATGAATAATAATATGCCAAATAACTTTAACAATGGAATGAATAATGGGTTTGGACCAGGCGTTACTAACAACAATCCAAACAATATGAATCAAAATAATACAACTCAAAATAATAGTTTCGTAAATCCGGTAGTAGAAAAAGCAAAAGAAGAAATGATGAGTGGTCAAAGTAAAGTAGGAAATGGACCTAGTATTATGCAGGGAGTTCAAGGAGCCTCAAGAGAGCCTGGGATAATGCAAGGAGTTCAGGGTGCATCAAAAGAACCAGGAATAATGCAAGGAACAGGTGTTGTTCAAACACAACAACCTCAAAATACAAATGTGATGCCTGGACAACATCATTCAGGAATAAATAGTTTTACAATGCAAAGAGAACCAGCAAAACCAGAATCTGAAGTTATATCAGTTCCAGGTTTTGATAATGCAAATCAAGCACCTAGTAATCCACAACCAAATATTCCAAATTTTAATAACGCTCCAAATCAAGTAAAAGGACCAAATGTCGGACAACCAATAAATAATGAAGTAAAAATTCCTAATATGTCTACCCAACCCCCACAAAATCAAAACACCTTAAACAATGCATTTAGTAATTTGAATAATATAGAATCTCTAGTTAATAATACGCCTACACAAAATTCAGGTATTACAGGAAACAATCAAAATAACAATTTAAATAGTGGTTTTAATAATAACATTAGTAATAATGCTAACAATAATTTAACAGGTCAAAATTCTACTATTCCAAATATGGAAAATCAAAATAGACCACCTGAAAATAAAATATTAGAAAATAATTTAAATGAACCACATATTAATAACATGAACCAAGTGAAAACCCCTGTACAAGCTAATACAATAAATAATCTTAATAAAGTAGAACCACAAACAACGCCAAATATAGAAAAACAAAGTCCTATTTTAAATACACAACAAAAACAAAAAGATATTCCAAGTAATCAAATAATAAATAACAATCAAAAACCTACTACTGAAATAGGAAGTACCAGAGATTTAAATAATGCCATAAATGGAATAAAACCAACAAATATAGGTTCTGGAATGTCTCAAGTCGGGCAAACTGAATTAAATAGTTCTAATCAAATAAATCAAGCCTATCAAGAACCTGCAAAAAAGAAAATTCCGCTTTCAACAAGAGAAATGATTCTTGTAGGAATAGCAATAATAGGTATAATAGTAGTAATAATAATGTACTGGCCAAAAAAATAACAAAAGCTTGACAATAATAACAAATAACTATAAAATAATAATCAATTCGATGAAGTGGACAAGTAATATAGAAAACTGTTAAAAGAGAGCCCAAAAAGGTGGAAAAGGGTAATAAGAGCTATATGAATAACACCACTGAGAGTTTTTCTGAAAATAAAGTAGGAAAAACCGGCACAAAAGCCGTTATCAAAAAGAGATATCAATCATGATAAAAAAGAGTGGTACCGCGATAAATTCGCCCCTTTTATTTATCATGTTTTTTTATTAAAAGGAGGAAATATAATGGATTTAAAAAAGTTGATAGAAAAAATAGAAGATTATAAAGAAAAAGAAGTAGTATTAAGTGGATGGATTAGAAACCACAGAAAACAAAAAGAATTTGGTTTTATAGATTTTTCAGATGGAACATGCTTTAAACATATGCAATTAGTATATGATAACAAATTAAAAGAATTTGATGATATTCAAAAATATCATATAGGAAGTGCTATTGAGGTAACAGGAAAAGTCATCTCATCAGAAGGTAAAGAACAAGCTTATGAAATAAAAGTATCAAGTATAAAACTTCTAGGAGATTGCCCAGAAGATTATCCTATGCAACCCAAAAGACACACAATGGAATTTTTAAGAGAACAAGCTTACCTAAGACCAAGAACTAATATTTTTCAAGCAGTATTTAGAATAAGAAGCCTATCAGCTCAGGCAATACATAAATATTTTTGTGATAGCGGTTACGTTTACGTAAATACTCCACTTATAACAGCAAATGATGGTGAAGGAGCAGGAGAAATGTTCCAAGTAACAACTTTAGATTTAACAAAATTAAATGGAAAAGATATTGACTATAAAAAAGACTTTTACGGAAAAAAAGTAGGGCTTACAGTAACAGGACAACTAGAAGCTGAAACCTTTGCAACAGCTTTCAAAAAAACCTATACCTTTGGACCAACATTTAGAGCAGAAAACTCTAATACCAAAACTCATGCCAGTGAATTCTGGATGATTGAACCAGAAATAGCATTCTGCGATCTTGAAGGTTTAATGGATATAGAAGAAGATATGTTAAAATATATAGTAAAATATGTACTAGAAAACGCTAAAGAAGAAATGCAGTTTTTAGATAAATTTGTAGAAAAAGGACTTATAGAAAAACTAACAAAACTTGTAAACAGTAAATTCACTAGAATAACTCATGAAGAAGTAATAACAATTCTAAAAAACTCAAAGCAAAAATTTGAATTTACTCCAGAATATGGAGAAGATATAGCAAAAGAACATGAAAAGTATATAACAGAATACTTTGATGGACCAGTATTTATAACAAATTGGCCAAAAGATATCAAAGCATTTTACATGAAAGAAAATGATGATAAAAAAACAGTTGCAGCAGTAGATCTTGAAGTACCAGGAGCAGGAGAATTAATGGGTGGTTCACAAAGAGAAGAAAACTACGAAAAATTAATCAAAAGAATGAAAGAAATGAATGTACCACAAGAAGGTTTAGAATGGTATATAAACTTAAGAAAATATGGAACTTGCATACATTCAGGATTCGGTATGGGCTTTGAAAGACTATTAATTTACTTAACTGGAGTAGAAAACATAAGAGATGTAATACCATTCCCAAGAACTCCAGGAAATTGCGAATATTAAAATAATTTAAATAAAACATTTTTCATATAATTAAAATGGAGGATTATATGAAAAAAGAACAATTACAAAATTTAAAAGATATTCTTTGCACATATTACAAAGAAAAACCAAGAAAATTAAAAACCTCAATCACAACAGTTGGATTTATCAACATTTCGACTATAGCACTAGCACTACATAGTTTAATAGAAGAAAGTCAAGATATTGATATAATTATAAAAAGTTTAATAGCATCTGGAATAACAACAGGAATTCTCATCAGTTTAATAGCATATCAAACAGAAACAATAAACGAAAATAATAATAAACCTAAAAAGAAAGTATTAAAAAAATAGGCTTATTTCCAAAAATTTTACATATTAATTTACATAACAAAAACAAATTATTGACAAAAAACTTACTATTAATATATTATTAAGATAGATACAAAATAGCAAAAAGGAGAGGATATAATATGTTTAAAAAAAGTTTTAGATATATTTTAATAACTCTTCTTTTTATAATGAATTTTTTTATAATTACTTCAGTCAATGCAAGTAGTAATTACGAAACTTTAAGTTCAAGATTAGAACAAAACAAAAAAATGATTAATATATCTAACAATTTATCTTCAATATCAAGAGAAAGATATAGCGATAAATACTTAAAAGACTTAGCAGAAACTAATTACAAAGGAATTGACACAACTAAGCAAACAAAAATTCAAAACTTTGTAGATGAAATAATTCTTGAAAATAACAAAAAAAACTTAACAAATGAAGAAAAAATATTAAAAATTCACGACTGGATAATTGAAAATTTTTATTATTATCAATATCCAAATAAGATTTATTCATTAAGTGCATCTGGAAATAATTATGATAATCCTTATTATTTATTAACATATGAATATGATAAAAATGGCAAAATAAGAGCAAGAAGCAATGGATTTGCCTCTACATTAGTAGCATTTGCTAGAACCCAAGGAATACCTGCAAGAACAGTCGGAGGATATTATTACAAATCCGCAAGAATAGATTACATCAATTGGGGTTCTAATGTAACAAATTCAACTATTAATCATAAATTTGTTCAAGTTTACTTAAATGGAAAATGGATTGTAATAGACCCAGTCGCAGATTCTTATAAAGAATATTTAGAAGAAACAGATACCTACACTGAAAATTTACCTGATTTAGATGAAATATACAAACATCAATATTATAATCCAGATATGGATACATTATCAGCGTCACATGTAATGTTGAAATATTATCCAGGTTTAAAAAATGTAAAATATATATCAAATAATTATGAAAGAACTAAAGTATTATTTTTCCTAAACAAAATTTATAATGGAAAAAGTAATGGTAAAAGAGTTAATTCATTATACAATAAAACAAATTCTTCTACTTGGTTTGCAAGCAATACTGGATCATCAGGAGATGGATTTGGTAATTTTACAAGAATATATTGGGATCCATATAAAAATTTATATGGTTCACTAGATTTAAGTGGTTTTGGTAATTTACAAAAGTTATCAGTTTATAACAATAAAATAACAAGTTTAAATCTTAGCAATTGCCCTTCAATAAATACTGTTTCAGTAGCGTCCAATAAAATGAGTAAAATCATAGTAACAGGAAGTAGTAATTTAACATTATTATCAGCACGTGGTAACCCTGCTACTTATGTAAAATATAATTATGGTAAAACAAAAAGAACAGCTATAATAAAGGCAACAACCGGAGGTACAGTATCAATTCGTTATGAAAAAACATCTAGTGGTAAACATCAACACCTAATGAAAGCAATAACAAAAAAAGGTTATGTATTTAAAGGTTGGTATTCTGGTAGTAAAAAAATAAGAAGCTCTTCAAGCATCGTAGTATATAACACACAATCTTTTACTTATACAGCAAAATTTGTCAAAAAACCAACAAACACTTATATACTAGTATCAATTAAAAAACAAAAACTATGGTACTATAAAAAAGGAGTTTTAAAATTAACTTCAAGAATAGTAACTGGTCAAAAAAGAAAACATGATACTCCAAAAGGAACATATAAAATACTTGGTAAAGCAAGAAGTGTTTATCTAATAGGACCTGATTATAAAACTTATGTTAATTATTGGATGCTACTAAGTAGAAAATATCAAATAGGACTTCACGACGCAACATGGAGAAGTAGATTTGGAGGTTCAATTTATAAATATTATGGTTCACATGGATGTATTAATATGCCGTATAGCAAAGCAAAATATATCTATAAATATGTTCCAGTTGGAACAAAAGTAATAATTAAATAATAAAAAAACTATTACATTTCATTTTTGTAATAGTTTTTTTATTATTTTTTTATATTAAGTATAATAGGAAGAACAATAGGCTTTCTACCAGTTTCTTCTTTTATAAAATTATTTAAATCTTTAGTTACTTCTTGCTTTATATCAGTAAAAGTAACTTTTTTATCACTTAATCTTTTTAATATAACCTTTTCAGCTATACATTCAATCTTTTTAATTAGTTCTTCGTTTTCATTAATTAATATAAAACCTCTTGTGGTAACCATTGGTTTAGCAAGTAATTTTCTGTTTTCCATATCTAAGTTAATAATAACAACTAAAATTCCTTCGCTAGCCATAATCTTTCTATCATTTAGAACTGCTCCAGAAATATCACCAATTCTATTTCCATCAACAAATGTTTCGGTAACTTCAAAGTTTCCTATTCTTTGAATATTTCCCTTATTCATTTCTAAAACATCACCATTGTCCAAAACAAAAATATTTTCTTTACTTAAACCACATTCTTTAGCAATAGATGCATGTTTCTTAAGCATTCTATATTCTCCATGAATAGGCATTAAATATTTTGGATTCATCAGTCTAATCATTAACTTAAGCTCTTCACTCATTGCATGTCCAGAAGCATGAATTTCTCTATCAGTTGAGCTAGTATATACTTTAACACCTCTTAAATATAATTTATTTATAGTATTAGCAATAGCTCTACCATTTCCAGGAATAGCACTTGAAGAGAAAATAACAATATCATCTGGTCTTAATTTAATTTGTTTATGAATACCATCTGCTATTCTAGAAAGTGCTGCTAGAGGTTCTCCTTGAGTCCCAGTACATAAAAGAGCAACTTCTCCTGGTTTTAAAGTATTAGCAACCTCAGGAGTCACAAGAATATCCTTAGCATCAATGTATCCACCTTCCATAGAAATATTGATATTGTTTTCCATACTTCTACCAAATATACAAACTTTTCTTTTATACTTTTTACAAGTTTCAATAATATGTTTTAATCTATAAATATTTGAAGCAAAAGTAGCAATAATAAGTCTATTATTTTGATGTTTTGAGAAAACTTCATTTAAAGCCTCATCAACTTTAGATTCAGACATTGAAAATCCCTCATCTAAAACATTTGTACTTTCACTCATTAAAAGAGTAACTCCTTCTTTTGCAATTTCACTCATTCTTGTAAAGTCAGTAACTGGACCAATTGGAGTTAAATCAAATTTAAAATCCCCAGTTTCTACAATAGTACCATTCGGAGTCTTTACACAAATACCATGTGAATCAGGTACAGAGTGAGTAGTTCTAAAAAATGATATTTCAAAATTTTTATATTTTAATTTATCTTCGCTTTTATAAGATCTAAGTCCCTTATAATTAATGTTTCTATCAGCAAGTTTCTTTTTTATAAGAGCATAAGCTTGATTCGGAGCATATATACTAGGAATATTTACATTTTGAAGTAAAAATGGAATTGCTCCGATATGATCTTCATGACCATGAGTAATAATAAGAGTCTTAATCTTCTTTTCATTATTCTTCAAAAAATCAAAATCAGGAAGTACATAATCAATTCCTCTTAATTCTTCTTCAGGAAAAATAACCCCGGCATCAATTATTACGATTTCGTTATTATGCATAACTACATACATATTTTTTCCTACTTCTCCTAGACCTCCCAAAGCAAAGACATAAGTTTTGTCTTTTTTAAACATTTTTATCTCCTTTCTTAATTTTTTATAAAAGAAAAAGCCAAATAAATTATACAACATATTTATCAGTTTGTCACTATTTATAAAAAAACAAGATTATAATTTTACAATCTTGTTTCACATTAAACTAAGTCAAAATCTTTTATTTAGGCCTTACTATAAATGCTCTTTTGCT
>CAYVXN010000056.1:0-7195 GCA_964455135.1 uncultured Mycoplasma sp. | reverse complement strand
TGGAGCGGACGACGGGAATCGAACCCGCATCCTAGCCTTGGCAAGGCCATATTCTAACCATTAAACTACATCCGCAAAAAAAGTACATAAATAATGTATCATTTTTTTTATTAAAAATCAATTAAATTTTATCAAGTTCTTCAATTTTTTCTTTATCAAGCTCTACCCTACTAATTGAATTAAATCTTTTAGTAATTTTTTCAGTAGTTGTATGAATATCATTTACATCACGACTAACTGTTTCAATACTTCTTGATAGTTTATCCCATCTATCTTTATATCTTCCAAACTCTACTCCAAGTTTATTAAGTTCTTCATGAATAATACTTGTATATTTATCTCTTTCAATATTTTTAAGTAGCATTTGAATAACTGTAAGAGTAGATATTAATGTTGTTGGAGAGGTAATCCATACTCTTCTTTTATAAGCATAATCTATTAAATCTGTATGATAAGCATTTATTTCTGCAAAAATAGCCTCAGCAGGTAAAAACATTATAGCTTGATCTGTTGTAACACCAGGAATAATATATTTTGTACTTATTGCATCAATATGTTTTTTTACATCGGACTTAAATAATTTTTCATACTTTTCTCTTTCTCCTTGACTTAAACTTTTATCTACCATATTTCTATAATTTTCAAGTGGAAACTTAGAATCAATTGCAATTGTTCCAAGTGGTTCTGGTGCAAATAAAATAGAGTCTACAATAGTACCATTAGGAAGAGAATATTGAAGTCTATAAATACTATCATTTCTTTCACCAAAAACAGAAGATAAAATATGTTTTAAATTAACTTCTCCAAAAATACCCCTAGTTTTTTTATCAGTAAGAATTCCTTGAAGTGAAACAATATCACTAGAAAGAGAATCTATCTTTTTTTGAGCTTCATCTATTTTCGATAATCTTTCAAGTACATTTGAAAATGTCTTATTAGTCTTTTCAAAATTTTGATCAAGTCTTTCATTAACTTTATCATTCATCATAATAAGTCTTTGTTCTTGTTTTTCTGACAAATTATTAAAGTCTTTATTTAAACTACTCTTAAAATCTCCAAGCTCTTTTGTTACATTAAGTTCAAGTTTTCCAAGTCTTTCTGTGATGTTTGCCTCGTTGATATTTTTTGTAATACTAATAACTACTAAAATTAAAATAATAACCAAAAGCCCTATTATAATATATTCCATTTACTTCTCCACCTTTACTATCTTTTCTATTATTTTACTAACTATGTATGCTACTAAAACTAAAACCCCTACTTTAAGAAAATTTATTGGATCTTTAAGACTATCAACAAAAGATACAGCTATATAACCATAAAACAGTAACATTGCAGGTTTACCTACCATCATTGCAATAAGATATTTTCTTGATGAAATATCACTAAGACCCCCTGCAATATTAACTAAAAATGATGGTGTAACAGGAAGTGCAAATAAAACTACTAAAACATTAAAATCAATATCTGATAACTTTTTCATCCACTTTTTTATAGATTTTTGATTTTTTTCAGAAAACCAGTGAATAAATTTATCTTTAAAAAGATATCTAAAAAGATAAAAAGATCCCATACATCCTGCTAAAGTAGCAATATAAGAGAGAACAAACCCAAAAATATTACCAAAAGAAAGCATGTTAAGTCCTACTATTACTCCAAGTGGAAGTGGAGGAAGAATTGATTCAAATAAAACAAGTATAAATCCTCCCAAAGGACCAAAAGAAACCATGATTTCAACTACTTGATTAATAAAAATTGATATATTCTCGATCATAGCATTACTCCTTTTACATTACTCTTTTATTATACCACTAACTAGTTAAAACTTAATATATATTTTATAAATTTTCAAAAAATAAACACATTCCTGTAGAAATACTTTTCTTTCCACTTTTAATTTCAATATCAATTTCACTTAAGCTCTTAAGTATCTTTAAAATCATCTCATAAGAAACTAAACTACATTGTTCTTTTAATTTAGTAAGTCTATAAGGATGCATTTTATATTCACTAATTATTTCACTATCACTTTTATCTTTAGACTGAATCTTTATTTGAAGAAGCAATCTATAATGATTTGCAATAGTATAAAGAATCTTTTCCTCTGTTTCATTTTCTTCTAAAAGCTCATTATATATTTTAAGTATTTTATCTTTATCTTTAAAATTAATCGCATCAATTAAATTAAAAATTGTAGAGTCATATCCTTTTTTTACTATTTTTTTTATATCATAAGTAGTTATTTCCTTTTCATTAATTTTATAAATTTTTAATTTTTCTAGTTCATTTGAAATTCTTTTTAAATTATTATCGCAATAACTAATTAAAACATTTATAGCCATAGTGGGCATTTTAAAGTCTTCTAAATTATCTTTAATAAACTTTGAAAAATCATAATTAAAAAGTTCTTTATACTCAGTTTTTTCTTTTAAAGCTTTGGTAAGTTTCTTTCTTTTATCAAGTTCTTTATAAGATATTAAAACTAAAGTATTATCTCCTTGATTATCTAAGTATTTCATAATTAAATCTGCATTTTCTAATTTATCTATATTAAAAACTTCAATCAATTTTTCTCCAAATAAACTTACAGTATTTAAATCTTCAATTACTTTATTTATCAAATCTTCTTCTAAATTGTATGTAACTATATTTTCTAAAGAAAAATTTTTTCTAATTTTGCTTTTCTCTTCATCAATATAATCTTTATTACCCACAAAAGTATATGTCATTATATCATCCCCTAGTACATATATTTTAACACATAATTTCTAAACAAAATAAAAAAGTTAAATCTTTATAACTTGTTTTAACTTTTTTATTACTTTTTTCTCTATTCTAGATATATAAGACTGGCTAATATTAAGCATTTCTGCTACTTCTTTTTGAGTAAGTTCATCTTTTCCCCCAAGTCCATATCTTAAATACATAATTTCTTTATCACGATCCTCTAATTTATTTAATTCTTGTTTAAGAATTTTTTTATCATATTCATCTTCCAAAGGTTTTGTTACAATATCACTATCAGTTCCTAAAATATCTTCTAAATGAAGTTCATTACCATCACTATCAAAACTAAGTGATTCTTCAAAAGATATATCTGTTTTTGTTTTTTTATTTTTTCTTAAATACATAAGTATTTCATTATCAATACATCTAGAACAATAAGTTGCAAGTTTAATATTTTTACCTCTTTTATAAGTATTAATTCCTTTAATTAATCCAATTGAACCAATACTAACCAAATCTTCTAAATCAACTTTAGTATTTTCATATCTTTTAGCAAGGAATACTACTAAACGAAGATTATGCTCAATAAGTTTATCTTTAGCATACTTATCCCCTTTTTCTTTAAGTTCTAAAAAATAGTCTTCCTCTTCTTTACTAAGAGGAGGTGGAAGTACATCAGTTGCACCAACAAAAAACACATTATTCTTTCTAAAAAATTTTCTTATAAGTTTTAGTATCCTATTCATTTATATCACTTTCCTCCCATAAATTTTCATTTAAAATTATATCAGCTCCCCCTAGATGAAATTTGTCATTTGAAAGAGCTAAAAATACATTTTCAAAAAAACCTTTATCTTCAACAAAAATTTTATTAAGTTTAATACATTTCATAACACCCTCTCCATTAATAGTAGTAAAAGGAACATAATAAATTTTTTTATCTTCTATCTTAAGTTTAATATTTTTATTTAAAATAATAACAGGTTTATTAAAATATTTTAAATCATTACCAGTATCTAAATATCCAGTAAATTTAAGTTCTTTATTATCTATAAACAAAGTTGTTTTAAATATTTTAGTACTTTCTCTTTTAACTTTTCTTATATATTTAGCATAAATCAAAGTCATTAAAAGTCCTAAAAATATTAAAATGATAAGATTTAAACTTTTTCCATTAGTAAAGAAAAGCATTCCAACATGAGAGTATCCAAATTCTATATTTGTTAAATATAAAAAACCTCCCATTAATACTGATAATATGATTAAATAAATAAAATTATTCATAGTATATTTAAAATTTTTATAAGAAAAAGTAATAATTATCATGAATAATGCTAGAAACATTTTTACAAAGAAAAAAGAAAGAGATGATATATTTAAAAATATGATAAAAAAAGAAAGTCCTCCAAAAACCGAACCTAAAAAAAGTCTAATTTTAGATACATTTCTTTTTAAAATAATAGATATTCCAAGTAAAAGGATAAAGTCAAATAAAAAATTTATAAAAAAAACATAGTCCAAATATATTTTCAAAATAACCACCATATAAATTATATTTTGAAAATATTTTAAACTATGTCGAAAAAACAAAAACAAAATGAAAACTTATTTAAAACTTCTAGCAGTCTCTTTAAATAAAGCTCCCCTATCTTCACATTGTTTAAATTGATCCCAAGAAGCACTTCCAGGTGATAAAAGAATTACATCTCCTGGACTACTTATTTCATAAGCTTTTTCAGTAGCATCTGTTATATAATCACATATATAAGTAGGAACAGATATACTTTCTCCAAATTCTTTAACTCTTTCTTTACACTCTCCACTTGCTACAATTGCTTTTACATTATCACAAAATGGTTTTAAATCATTAAAGTTTTGTCCACGTTCTAAACCTCCAAGTAACACAATTGTTGGTTCAGAAAAACTAGCAAGCGCTATTTGAGTACATTTTATATTAGTAGCTTCTGTATCATTATAGAATATTCTACCATTTATATTATCAACAAATTCTAAACGATGCTCAACTCCCATAAAAGATTTTAAAACTTTTCTAATACTTTCTGTAGAACATCCAAACTCTTTTACCCCCATAACAGAAGCCATAATATTTTCATAATTATGAACACCACGAAGTTTTAAATCTTTTATATCAATAATCTCTTCATCGTAATAATAAATTTTATTATTTTTTAAATAAGCTCCTTCTAGTACTTCTTTAGAAGAAAAATATTTTTTATTACTTTTAGCATCCTTTACTGCCTCAAGTAACTCTTCACTTTCTTTATTAAGTATTGCAACATCTTTACTTGTTTGATTCTTTAAAAGCTTACTTTTAACATATTTATAATGATCATAAGTTTTCATAAAATCAATGTGAGCCTCAACAATATTAGTCATAATAGCAACATCCGGTTTAAATTTATCAAGATTTTCAAGTTGTTGACAAGATGTTTCCATTACAATAATTGTATTATCTTCTAAATCATCAATAAAATTACAAAGTGGATAACCTATATTTCCTGCAAGAATTACTTTTTTTCCATCCTCTTTTAAATAATTATAAGTAAGTGTTGTAGTAGTAGTCTTTCCATTGCTACCAGTTATAGCAATTATTTTTATATTTTTATCTTTTGGAATTGATAAATAAGCCATTTCAACTTCATTAATAACAGGGATACCAAGTTCTCTTGCTTTTAACACATATTTATGATCAATTGGAACACCTGGATTTTTAATTAAATAATCTACATTTTCATTAATTAAATCATCTGGATGAGATCCTAAAATTACTTTAACTCCTAAAGACTCAAGTTCATTTAAAATGCTTTCATCTTCCTTTTCTTTTTTATCATTTACGGTAACATTACAATTTCTTTTTCTTAAAAACTTAGCAGAAGCTATTCCACTTCTAGCAAGTCCTAAAATAACAATATTTTTATTTTCAAACATTTAATCATCTCCCTATCTAATTATATCACAAAAAAATACTTATTTTTAACAAACAAGTATTTTTCTAGTTTTTATTCGTTAACTATTTCAGTTGAATACCAATAGTATTTACCATCATCTGCTTTTTTGAATGTATGTTTGAATAAATTTAAATTTGAATCAAAATCACTAAAAATTGAGTCATAATTAAATTCATAGTATTCTTCTGTGTTAAGTTTTAAATATTTTTCTCCTCCAGAAATAACCTTATTATTATTATCGAAGAATTTTAGTTCACCATTTTCATCTGAACCCGCATAAAATAGTTTATTAGCATTACCAGCTTTTTCTTCTTCATCTAAACTAGTATATAATACTTTACTACATTCATAATTTCCAACTTCACTCCAGCAACTAACAAATTTATCAAAAATAACAATTTCATCGTTAGTTGTTTGTTCTGATTTAGTCATAACAGATTTAACAGAATTATCAGAAAAACTACGAGGAGGATTAACTAAATAGTATTCTTCCTTAACAGAATTGTAATAAGCTTCATAACGTGTATTACCTATACTAACAATCTTTCCATCAATAACAAAATCTCTATCTGTACCAAAATTTTCTTTAATATAATTATCTACAACATCTTTTGATAAAGTATTGTTTTTAACTTTATCTTCACTAACTGCTTTATTAGTTTCCTTATCACATAAATAGTATTTAGTAGAGCTATCTCCGCAAACCATATAATTTTCATTTATTCCTATTTTATTATCATAAATTATATTACTTATAACATAACTAACCATTAGTTTTGAATCCATTTCATCAATTGAAGTTTTTTCACTAAAGTAAAAACCATAACTATTATTGTGATTAATTAAACTATCATGAAGTTTTGCAACTTCCTCCTCAGATAGTTTTTCTACTTGTTTAGGTTCCTCTTGTTTAGGATCTTCTACCTTAACCATAAATTTATCATAGCAAATATATCCGATTGCTCCTATTAATAAAACAGATAATATTACAACCAAAACTATTAACCCTTTATTACTTTTTTTGTTTTCTTCCATAAATTTACTCCTTTCTCCTACATTATATCACACGGCCAATAAATAAATAAATAAGCTTTTTTATGTAAACTTTACAAGGTGAAACTTTTCTAAAGTGTTTTTATTATATGAGCAAGACTAAGTAAAAAAAGAAATGCTACCTAAGCATTTCCTAAAACTTATTATTCGTTAACTATTTCAGCTGAATACCAATAGTATTTACCATCATCTGCTTTTTTGAAAGTTGTTTTATAAGTATTAAACACATCACCATATTTTTCATATAAATAATCATAATTTATAGAACTATCTTTATTAAATTCTGTATCTTGAACAAATCCCTCATCATTTTGATAAGAAAAATCTTTAGAAGAAACATATTTTCCTTCTGCTTTTCCAGTGTTAGAACAAACTACTCCTCCTGAACATTTTATAACTTTACTATAAATTTCAACTGCATCATTATCTTGTTCAAAATTAAGAAA
>CAYVXN010000055.1:0-7553 GCA_964455135.1 uncultured Mycoplasma sp. | reverse complement strand
TGAAATAATAAATTTTGTTTATACCAATATTTATGTTTCATCTTTTTCTTTTGATTAAATCTTCTAAATGGTCATTTTACATATTACTTTATTTAGTTTATAGTGATAACTCAAGGAGGAGATATTATGAAAAAATTAAGTAAAGTATTTTTGTTTTTACTAGCTTTATTTTCTTTTGTTATAGGATTAGATAAAGTTAGTGCAGAGGTATATAATGGAAAATTATATGATTTGTATCATCCTGATTCTGGTTTTACTGTATTTGCAGAAGAATCTAATAGATGGATGGATTATAATAGTTGGATGATTAAATCTTCTATTGATAGTAGAATTTATTATTGTATAGATCCTGCTTTAGCTTTAGGAGAAGCTCCATCTGGTTCATTTACTTATGTAACTGGTGATAATAATATACTAGGTAAATCTAATTTAACTAAGGAAAAGTATAATAAGGTGAGGCTTCTTGCTTTTTATGGATATGGTTATAGAAATGAAGGAATTGATCATACTTCTAAAAAATGGTATGGAATAACACAGGTAATGATATGGAGAGTTATGAGACCAGATCTTACTTGGACTTTTAAAGCAAGCAGGAATAGTACACCTGATAAAAATCTTTATTTGGATGAAGTTGCTGAGATGAATAAATTAGTTAATAATCATGGAAAGGTTTCAAGTTTTGCAGATGTTACTAAGAAGATGTTAATTGGTGATTCCATTACTTTAACGGACTCTAATAATGTTTTAAAAGATTATTCTAGAGTTAATGTTCCTAAAACTGTTTTGATAAAGGAAAATGGTAATAAAGTTACTATTACTGCAATAAAGCAAGGACGTGAATCTATTAATTATTCTTTTAGAAATGGTATTATTACTCCAGTAGCACTTCTTACTAGTTCTAATTATCAAGATATAATAGCAAGAGGAATGCCTAGTGATTTGCCATACTTTCAGTTTAAAGTTGATGTAACCGGAGGTGTTGTTAATCTTCAAAAGGTAGATGAATTTTCTAATAAAAATATTCCTCAAGGAGAAGCTACTTTAAAAGGAGCAGTATATGAAATATATGATTCTAACGATAAGATAGTAGGAAAAATTACTACTGATAGTAAGGGATATGGAAAAATTATTTTAGATTATGGCAAATATAAACTAAAGGAAGTTAAAGCTCCGATGGGGTATGAACTTAGTGATAAGGTCTATGAATTTGAAATAAATAAGGATAATACTAATATTAACTTAGAGGTAAAAGATAAAGTTATTTCTGGTAAAGTGATATTAACTAAAAATAAAGGTGGATCAGGAGAAAGTATGTCTTTAGAAGAAGGTGCTAGTTTTGAAGTAATTGATTCATCTGGTAATGTAGTTGATACAATTATTACTGATAAAAATGGAATAGCAGAGATCTTTCTTCCTTATGGAAAATATAATATTCATCAAATTAAAGGTTCTTTAGGATATGTCTATTCTGAAGACATAGAAATTAATATAAAGGAAAGTAAGGTTTATGAAGTAAATATTAGTAATTTGAAATTAAGTAAATTAGAGTTTATTAAAACTGATGAAGATACTGGTAAAAGGCTTTCTAATGCAATAATTGAAATATATAAAGAAGATAATACTTTATTTTATACTGGTAAAACAAATAAAGAAGGGGTATTAGAAGTTTCTGGTTTAGAAATAGGTAAGTATTATATTTTAGAGAAAGAAGCTCCTAAATATTATAAGTTAAATACTGAAAGGATAGATTTTGAAGTAAATGAAAATGGAAAAATAATTAAAATTAATATGAAAAATGAAAGAAAAAAAGGGACTTTAGAGTTTTATAAAATAGATGCTGTTACTGGAGAAAGACTTTCTAATGTTTTGATAAGAGTTGTTTCTTTAGAAGATAATAAGAGTATATTCTATGGTAAAACTGATAAAAATGGTAAAATAGAAATAAAAAATCTTAAGGCTGGAAAGTATTATATATATGAAGAAAAAGAACTTAGAGGTTATTTAAAAAAGGAAAAACCTATTTTATTTGAAATTGTAAATGATAATGAATTAGTAAGAGTAAGTATGACTAATCAAAGATTCATAAAAGTTCCAAATACTTTAAAAAATAAAATTAATTTAATACTTATAGGAGGTTTTTTATCAATTTTGTTGGGAAGTAGTTGCTATATATGGAAAAAGGAAAAAGTAGATTAGTTAATGGTAAGTTTTTTATTATTTTAGGATTTATACTTGTTTTTGGATATTTAGTGTATAGTTTGAGTATTAATTTGAATGAACAGATAAAAATAAATAAAGTTATTAATAATATAGATACTGATTCTCATGTTTTAAATGAAGAGAGTACTAAGAAAAAAATTTATTTAAATTATATAGCAGTACTTGAGATTCCTAAAATAAACTTGAAAAAAGGTCTTTATAATTATAATAGTATTTATAATGATGTTGATAAAAATATAGAAATTTTGGATAATTCTAAAATGCCAAATAAGGAAAATAGTATTCTTATTTTAGCTTCTCATAGTGGTAATTCTAGTGTTTCTTATTTTAAGAATCTTGATAAGCTTTTAAATGGAGACTCAGTTATTATTTATTATAATAATGTTAAATATTATTATAGGATAATAGATTTTTATTTGGAAAAGAAAAATGGTAATATTTCTATGCCTTATTTTAATGATGGTAAATATATTATTTTAACTACTTGTAAAGATTCTTTAAATCAACTTGTTTATATTGGTAAGCTTATTAAAGAGGTCTAATACTTTTTATGAATAGCTTTTTATAAAATGGTTTTCTTTTTAACTAGTTTGTAGTATAATTATTATTGATTTAAGGAGTGATATTATGAGTGGACATTCTAAATGGTCTACAATTAAAAGAAAAAAAGGTTTAATTGATGCTGAAAGAGGAAAAATATTTCAAAAGCTTGCAAAAGAAATATATGTTGCTGCTAAAAGTGGGGACCCTAGTGTAGATAGTAATCCTTCTCTTAGAATGATAGTAGATAAAGCAAAAGCTGCAAATATGCCAAAAGATAAGATACAAGCTGCAATTGATAAGGCTAGTAAAAGTGCTGGTGGAGAAGATTATGAGTTTATTAGATACGAGGGATATGGTCCAAATGGAGTAGCCATTATGGTTGATTGTCTTACTGATAATAGAAATAGAACTGCGTCAATGGTTAGAAGTACTTTTACAAAACGTGGAGGGAATTTAGGTACAGATGGATCAGTAAGTTATATGTTTGAAAGAAAAGGGATAATTGTTGTTCCTAATTCTTATGATGAAGATAAAGTAATGACTATTGCTCTTGAAAATGATGCTCTTGATTTTGTGACTCTTGATGATTCATATGAAATATATACTACTTTTGAAGATTTTATAAAGGTGAATAAAGCTTTAGAAGAAGCTTCTATTACTGATTTTATTATGAATGAAGTAAGATATATACCTGCTAATTATATTTCTTTAGATGAAGATAAAACTAACAAAATTTTAAGTTTAATTGAAGCACTTGAAGATTTAGATGATGTTCAAGATGTTTATCATAATTTAGAAATAGACGAATAGTCTATTTTTGCTTATGTTAGATAGATTAGAGTTATTAGTAGGAGCTGAAGGAATATTTAAACTTAAAAGTAGTAAAATAGTAGTAGTAGGACTTGGCGGAGTAGGGGGATATGTAGTTGAGTCTTTAATAAGATCAGGTATTGAAAATATTATAATAGTAGATTATGATACAATTGATGAGAGTAATCTTAATAGACAAATTATTGCAACAAGGGATAATATTGGAAAATTAAAAGTAGATGAGTTTGAAAAAAGAATACTTAGTATTAATGACAAAGTTAATATTACTAAATTACCAATATTTGTAGATGAAAATAATATAGATGAATTATTTTTAGATGATATAACTTATATAATAGATGCTTGTGATTCTATAAAAACTAAGAAGTTTATAATAAGTAAATGTTTGGAGAAAAATATTAAATTTATAACATGTTTAGGAACAGGTAAAAGAATGGATCCATCTAAATTAAAGATTTGTGATATTAGGGAAACTAAATATGATCCTATTGCTAGAATACTTAGAAAATATGTTAAAGATAATAGAATTAATAGTAAAGTATTATGTTGTTATTCAGAAGAAGAACCAATTAAATATAATAGTAATGTTATAGGATCAAATAGTTTTGTTCCTTCTTCAGCAGGACTTCTTATATCAAGTTATGTGGTAAGAGATATTTGTAAACAAAAAAGAAACTAATTTTTTGTTATATAAGTTTCTTTTTTATTTTTTTAAACTTTTGTAATAATTAGTTTCTAAAATCATACTTGATATATTAGTTTTGTTAAATGCTTCTATTCTTTTTTCTTTTATATATCCTTGAGGGATATTTGTTTTAGAAGAACTGAATTCTTTTGTCTTTTCGTTATAAAATCCCTGATTAGTAAGAAAACTTCTATCGTTAAATATTACTATTCCATCATTACTACTCATTATATCTTTTCCTATTATAACTCTTGAATCATATTTTATACCAAACA
The DNA here is from genome assembly GCA_964455135.1 of uncultured Mycoplasma sp. Taxonomy (GTDB): domain Bacteria; phylum Bacillota_I; class Bacilli_A; order RF39; family UBA660; genus UMGS1449. The sequence goes on along the minus strand of CAYVXN010000055.1, from coordinate 2,999 downwards.
TATTTAAAATAGTTGGTAAGATATCAATGTTTGATGAATATTTATCTATTTTTTCTCCTTTGGTAGCACTATTATAAATTATTAGACCTGATTTATATTTATCATAAGCAGTAGTAATAGGTTTTAATTCATTTAACTCTTCATTTGATAACCCATATGGATAATGATCTGGTACTAGAACTATTACTGTATCATCTAGTTTTTCATTTTTCTTTAGATTTTCTAAAAGATTTTTTAAAGCATTATCTAAATCTATAGTAGCACTTATGTAAGCTTTTACAGCATCAGAGTACTTTAAATCTTTTACTTTATCTTTATGTTTTTTAGCCATATCATTATCATTAAAATTATGAGATAAATGACCACTTATAGTCATGTAATAAGTCATAAAGTTTTTACTATTTTTATAATCAGAAAAAGTATAAGTTATCATTTCATCATCACTTTGAGGCCAAAGATTACAATTTATTTTCTTTTCTAAACCATTACCACACCCAGTGTATTTATCATAACCTAGGTTAGGCATAACTTTATTTCTATCATAAAAATTATAAATTCCATTATGATAAGAGTAAGTGTCATAACCTTTTTCTTTAAATACTTTAGCATAAGTATAAGGAAAATCCTTGTTTTTTGATGCGATATAGCTCCATGTTCCTTCTTTTGGTAATAACCCTGTTAGGTTAGTGTATTCTCCATCAGAAGTTGAAGCATAATATATTGGAGTGTAAAAATTACTAAAAGTTATGCCTTCACTAGTCATTTTATAAAGAGTAGGGGTTAATTCTTCATCAATTATATTAAAACTAAATGACTCTGCGGTTATAAAAATTAGATTCTTATCTTTGAAAATACCTGTATATTCATTTTTATTAGTAGGATCTTCACTTTTAAAAAAGTTATGAATTTTTTTAATTTCTTTGTTTTTTTCTTCTTTTATAAGCTTATCAAAATCAATATTTTCTTTGTTATATTTTACGTTTTTTTCTTCTTTAAAAACTTCTTTAGTTTTTTCTGGTTTAATTATATCTTCTTTATAAGGCGATATGTATCTATTAGTATCTATTAGCATTGCTGTTATTAGTCCAAAACTTTCAGTGTTTTTTGTTTCGCTATTTGTTTTTTCTAAAAGATTTTTTCTAGAATAAATGTCATTACTATTTGGGATATAAATAAAACTTATTGTTATTATAAGATTTAAAATTAATAGTCCTACTAAAATAATAGGATTTTGTTTTTTGCTTAAGTTATCATTTTTAAAAATGAGAATAATAGTTAGAATAAGTATAGATAAAAGTATAAGAATTCCAAAGATATTATCAATTATTTCTTTAATAATAGCACTTATAAATCCAAATACTTGACCTCCATTTATTAGTGAATATATAGAGAAAAAGCAATCGTAGAAATTATAGTGAACGAATTGTGCTATATAAAATATAGTTATTACAACAAGTAGTGCTGAATTAACTATTTTATTTATTTTGGGTTTGAACGGATATGATATTAAATTAATTATTAATCCAAATATTATACTTTCAAGCAAGTAAAATAAAGCATTGCTTATCGATAATTTATGAAATATTAATATAGCAAATGTTATGGCAATAATAAAAAGATACGCTATGGTTATTATTAAATTTTTGTATTTTTTCATATTTACTCCTTAATTTTGTCTAATTTTTCTTTTACGTTTTTAAGAGCTATTTCGTATTTTGAAGAGTCTTTAGGAATATAGTATTTTTCATTTTTTATGTTATCTGGTAAATATTGTTGTTTTACAACAGATCCTTTATAGTTGTGAGGGTATTTATAGCCAATATAAGGACTTTTTAAGTGAGATGGAATATCTCCGATGTTTTTGGTTTCTATATCGTTGATGGCTTTATTTATTGCAAGATAAGCAGTATTGCTTTTTGGAGAAAGAGCCATTTCTATAACTATATTAGAAAGAATTATTCTAGCTTCAGGAAGGCCAACACGTTCTGATGCATTAATCGCAGAATCAAGTTTTGGTCCAAGACTAGGATTTGCAAGACCAATATCTTCATAACAGATAACAGAAAGTCTTCTGTAAATACTATCTAAATCTTCTGCAAGTAGAAGCCTTGCTAAATAATGAAGAGAAGCATCTACATCCGATCCTCTGATGGACTTTTGAAGACCACTTAAAACATCGTAATGCCCAGATTCGTTTTTATCATGGAAAAAGTTTGGTTTATTGCAAATATTTTTTATAATATCAATATCTACTTGATGATCCTTATTAAAATAATATGATACTTCAAGAAGATTTAGAGCAAATCTTAAATCACCGCCAGAAATTGAGCTTATGTATTCTAAAGTTTCATTATCTATTTTTATATCTTTTATTTCTTTACTTTTTATAGCTTTTTCAAGACCTTTTTTTATATCTTTGTCTGTTAAAGGTTCTAATTTAAATATTTGACATCTACTTCTGATAGCAGGATTTATTTTATGATAAGGATTAGAAGTAGTCATTCCTATTAAAGTGATAAGGCCACTTTCTAAACAAGGCAATAATATATCTTGTTTATCTTTATTCATTCTATGAATTTCATCCATTATTAGAACTAATCCATCTAACATTTTAGCTTCTTCTATTACTATAGATAAATCTTGTTTATTGTTTAGAGTTGCGTTTAAAAAACGATAATCACAGTTTAAATCATTTACAATAGCATTTGCAATAGAAGTTTTACCAATTCCAGGATTACCATATATTATCATAGAAAATAATTTTTTATTTTTAACCATATTAGTAAGAATTTTACCTTCTCCAATTAAATGAGTTTGTCCAACGATGTCATTTAATGATTTAGGCTTAAGTATGAGCGCTAAAGGTTTTTCCATGTCAATCTCTCCTTATTAATATTTTATCAAAAAATGAAGTATTTTTAAAGAAATTGTTTATATTTAAATGGTTTTTTGCTATAATTAAGAAGAGGTATAGTTATGGAACTAATTGATTATATAGA
>CAYVXN010000054.1:0-7576 GCA_964455135.1 uncultured Mycoplasma sp. | reverse complement strand
TTTTTTAAATGCTATTTTGTTATATTCTTCAATACAACATCAAAATCATCTTTATTATCTTTATCGTTTTTATAAATTGGCACTAAATGTAAATGATAATGTTTTACATCTTGAATGATACCATTATTTTGAACTAATCTAATTCCATCTGCATGAAGATTAGTTTTTATTTTATTATAAACTATCTTTCCAACCTCGTTTACTTTTTTAATAGTATCAAAATCGATATCCTCATAACAATCAAAATGTTTCTTTGGAATAATTAAAGTATGACCATAACTTTCAGGATTAATATCTAAAAAAGCTAAAATATCATCGTTTTCATACACCTTATAGCAAGGTATATCTCCATTTATTATTTTACAAAATAAACAATTTTTCATCTTTTCACCTCACTATCTATTATAACGTAAATTTTATAAAAAAGATTATTAAATTAGAAAAAATACTAAAAACTTTAATCATAGTTAGAAAATATAATGAAATTAACGCAAATGTAATCAAACATAATTTTTGATTATAATTTGTGATTTACAAATTAATCAAAATATGTTATAATATATGGCACCAAAAAAAGGGGGATTAGAAACTAATGGAAAATACAAAAATTTATAAAAAAAGAATCGCATCAATTGTAATAGCAGCAGGTATAGCACTATCAGGGACAGGAGGATATTTTGGTATATCTAATGCTATTTATGATAGCAAAAGTAAAACAAAAATAGAAAATGAAATAGGAAAAGAAAATATTTTCCCATTTTATAGTTACAAAGTAAATGAAAAAGATTTTGTTATCTTGGATGTAGGAGATCACAACAGCATAGGAACATCTTTTCAAGATGAAAAAATGAAATTGTGTAACAAAGAAGATATATCTCTAGGAATAATGGTAACATCTGATTCATTAAAAGAAAGTGATATTTATAATGATGTTGAATATGTGAAAGGTCTAATCAGAGATTACAAAATAGACATGCCAGTTTATCTTAATATAGATAAAATCATTGTAGATGATAGCATTTCACCAATTATGAAAGAAAAACTAATTAAAGACTTTTTAGAAAAATGTTCTGCAAACAATATTTATGTAGGAATCGCAGGTACTGATTCCAATTTAGTAAGATTTGAAAAATATTTTGATATAAATGGATACGATGCCTATATTATCCAAGATGAAAAAAACATCAAATATCAAGGGCCTAGTTACATGATAAAAAACTTAGATGGTTCAATTACTTCTGATAAAAATATTAATCTATCGGAAGTAATTACAAAAAGAGGTTTAAATAACAAAAAGAATTTTGCGGAAGATGGATCTTACGAAATAAAAGAAAGTAAAGAAGAATTAATAGATTTATCGTTAAGTTCAGGAATGAGTGAAAAAGAAATATATGAATATAACGAAATTAAAGAAAGAGATATCATACCAGGAACAATATTAAGAATTCCTACTAAAACTAATACAAGTAACGATGGCTCTTATAAACGTAATATTCAAGAAGAAGAGCTTGTTGGATGTGATATGTCATATGCTCAAGGAACAAATCAAGACTGGGATAAACTTAAAGAGAATTTTGACTTTATTATATTAAAATGTGCTCAAGGTACAGATCTAGACAGTTGTTTTGAAGAAAATGCCAAAAATTGTAATAACTATAACATCCCAATGGGAGTATATTGTTATAATAACTATGGATTAACTAACTGTAACAGCATAGAAGAATTTATCAAAAAACAAAATAAACAAGCAGAATTCACTTTAAGTACTTTAAAAAATAAAAAGATAGATTTTCCTGTATACTTAGATATAGAAGCTCCAAATGGTAAAGCATTAAGTTCTTTACTAAATAAAGAATACGTAAACGAAATGCTAAAAATATGGAAAGAAAAGGTTAAAGAAGCAGGATACATTCCAGGTATTTATTGTAACTCTTCAGGATATGAATATTTATCTTCATGTGTCGATTTTGATATATCTGATTGTTTTGAAGTTTGGGTAGCCGGAGGAGATCAATACACAAGTTCTAAAAAAGATATTCCTTTCGAAAAAATTATGCCATCAGGTGTACTAGAACAAGAAGGAATAAATATGGCTCAATCTACTGATAGTGCAGTAGGTGCAGGAGCAGGTAATGGAAAAGGACATTTGGACATTAATTTCTCAAAAGTAAATTATGAATTCGAAAAAAAAGAAAGATTTAAAATTAAAGAATTTAAACGTATAGACCTAAAAACATCTGGTATTTGTGCGGTACCAGTCATATCAGTTTTAACAGCTTTAGGATTGCCCATTTTAAGAAAAAGAAAACAAAAACAAAAAGCACGTAAAAGATAAAAGGATGAAAAAGTAATAAACGCATCCTTTTTCTTTGTCTAAATATGACATTGTATATACTTATTATTGTTAAATTTTACTTTTAGTGTTAAAATAATGTTGGTGATTTTTATGGATATAGAAATAAAAGATTTAACTGTTAAAATTAAAGACAAAGTAGTCTTGAATAAATTTAATTTACACATAAAACAAAATGAAACTCACGTCATAATGGGACCAAATGGAGTAGGAAAAAGTACCCTTTCAAAAGTTATCATGGGAAGTCCTACATACAAAGTTGTATCAGGTGATATTTTAGTAGAAGGAAAATCAATTCTTGATCTTACAACAGATGAAAGAGCTCGTCTTGGACTATTTTTATCATTTCAAAATCCAACAGGAATTGAAGGAGTAACTAATCAAGAATTTCTAAGAATGGCACTTAACTCCAAAAGAAAAAATCCAATTGGACTTTATGAATTCATAAAAGAACTTGAAAAAAATTATAATGACTTAAAGTTTCCTAAAGAAATGATGCACAGAGGTATAAATGAAGATTTTTCTGGTGGAGAAAGAAAGAAAAACGAAATAATTCAGTTAAAGACCTTAAAACCTAGTTTTTTAATTTTAGATGAACTTGATTCAGGTCTTGATATAGATAGTTTAAAATTAGTGTGTAAAAATGTTTTATCTTATAAAAAAGAAAGTAAAGCCTCTATTTTATTAATTACACATTATAACAGAATTTTAACTTACTTAAAACCAGATTTTGTTCACATCTTATTAGAGGGAAAAATAGTAGCAACAGGAGATTACTCTTTAGTAGAAATAGTAGAAAAAAATGGTTATAATGCTTTTAAAAATAGTGAATATAAAGTAAGTGAGGCAGTAAAAAATGAATAAAATACAAGTAGAAGATATAAAAGATGAAGAAATAAATTATGTACTAGAAGAAGATAGTATAATTCTAATAAAAAACAGCAAGGCTAAAATAAATTATTTTATTAAAAATAGTGTTAAAGTTTTTTGTCTTTTGGAGTCTTCTAATATTGATTTTGTATGTAGTATCGAAAATAATTTTAATTTCAATATTTTTTCTGTAAACACTACTTTAAACATAACAGCTAATTTAAATAAAAATAATTCAAAGTTTAAACTTGTTTATAGCACAATAAATGAAGAAGATAACGTTTATAAAGTAACAGCTAATCACTTTGGTAAAAATATAACAAGTAATATTATAAGTCACGGAATAAATAAAAGTACTGCTTATTTATCATTTATAATAAATGCAAAAGTACCTATGGAAAGTGCTGGTACCAAAACAAATCAAGACAGCAAAATAATAACAATAGATAAAAATACTGCTACTATAAAACCAAATTTATTAGTAGATACAGATGACGTTGAAGCAAGTCATTCTGCTTATATTGGAGAGTTTAAAAAAGAAGACCTTTTCTACTTAGAAACTAGAGGACTTGATAGAAAAACTTCAGAAAAACTACTTGCTAAATCTTTCCTTATAGGACAAATGGATATTTCATTTAGAGAAAAAGATATGATACTTGAAATTTTAAAAAGATATTGGAGGTGATAAAATGAATAGAGAAGATTTTCCAATGTTAAATAACGATATAATCTATTTTGATAATAGTGCAACTACTTTAAAACCAAAACAAGTTTTAGAAGAAATAAATAAGTATTACACACTTTATACTTCAAATGCCCACAGGGGCGACTACAAAACTAGTTTAAAAGTAGATATGCTTTATGAAGAAACAAGAGAACTTGTAAAAGACTTTATCGGGGCAAAATCAGGGAGAGAAATAATCTTTACAAGTGGTGCTACAAATTCTTTAAATATGGTAGCATTTGGATTTGCAAAATATAATTTAAAACCAGGAGATGAAATCTTAATATCAAAAACAGAACATGCATCAAATGTTCTTCCTTGGATAGAACTTTCTAAAGATATAGGAGTAAAAGTAAAATATATTCCACTTGATAAAAACTTAAAACTACAATTTGAAACCTTAAAAAAAATGATAAATAAAAAAACAAAATTAGTATCACTTGCTCATGTAACTAATACAGTCGGAGATGTAAGAGATATAGAAAAAATAGGTGCCTACTTAAAAGAAAAAGATATTTACTTTGTAGTAGATGCTGCTCAAAGTGCAGGACATAGAAAGATAGATGTAGAAAAAATGAACATCGATTTTCTAGCTTTTTCAGGTCACAAAATGCTTGGGCCTACCGGAATAGGAGTTTTATATGGAAAAGAAAAACTTCTTAATAAAACAAGACCAACAAACTTCGGCGGAGGAATGAACAATTTCTTTGAAAGCGATGGAACAGTAGAATACAAAGAAATTCCTACTAAATTTGAAGCTGGAACAACCAACATCGAAGGAGTTTTAGGTTTAAGATCTGCAATAAAATATTTAAACAAAATAGGACTTGATAAAATAACAAAACATGATTTAGAACTAAAAGATTATTTAATTGAACAATTATCCAAAATAGAAAATATAAAAGTTCTTAATAAAAATAGTGAATCGGGTAATATTTTATTTAACATCGAAGGAGTATTTCCTCAAGATACAGCAGTATATTTAGATCACTATAATATATGTGTAAGAGCAGGTAATCATTGTGCTAAACTTTTAAAAGATGAACTTGGTATAAAAAATACATGTCGTATATCTTTTTATCTGTATAACACAAAAGAAGAAATAGATAAATTAATCGAAGTACTTAAAAATTCAAAAAACATATTTGAAGTGGTGATATAATGGATGAAAATTTAAAAAGAGAAATAATATTAGATAGTTATCAAAATCCTTATAACAAAAAAGAAAAAGTAACCAATAAAGAAGATTACATAAAAATAAACACCAGTAGTGAGTCTTGTATAGATGATTTAAATATTTATTTTAAAGTAGAAAATAGTACTATAAAAGATGTTTGTTTTGAAGGAGAGGCATGTGCTATATCAACAAGTGCTACTTCAATAATGCTAAAGAAGTTAGTAGGAAAAAGTATAAATAAGGCAAAAGAACTTCTTATAAATTATCAAAATATGATCAGTGAGAAATCATATGATAAGAATCTTTTAGAAGAACTAAATGTTTATGATAATATACAACCTAATCGAAAAGGTTGTGCATTAATACCAGCCAAAGCATTAGAAAGGTTAATTAAGGAACTAGAAAATGAAAATTAAAGGATTAAACGAAGATAAAATAAAACAAATATCTAATTACAAAGAGGAAGATAAAAAAACTCTAAATTATCGTTTAAATTGTTATAAAACATTTAAAAATCTTCCTCTTCCAAATTTTGGACCAGAAATAAATATTGATTTTAATAATATTAATTATTATCAAACAAGTGACAATAACTTAACAGATAGCTGGGATAACATCAAAAGCACAACAAAAGAAGAATTTAATGATCTCGGAGTAGTTTCATCAGAAAAAGATTTAGATGGAATTGGAGTACAATATCAAAGTGAAGTTATATATCATAATATGCTCGAAGAATTAAAAGAAAAAAAAGTTATCTTTACCTCAATCGAAGAAGCTTTCAAAAATCATCGTGATTTAATAGATAAATATTTTAGTAAAATTGTAAAACCAGAAGAAAATAAATTCACCGCATTAAATGGAGCAGTTTTTTCAGGAGGAAGTTTTATATACATACCAAAGAATACTAAATTAGATCGTCCTCTTCAAAGTTATTTTAGAATAAATAGTAAAGATTTAGGACAATTTGAAAGAACTCTAATTATAGTAGATGACAACAGTTTTCTTCATTACATAGAAGGATGTACTGCTAAAAACTATTCAAGTTCTAATCTTCATGCAGCAGTAGTAGAAATCTATGTAGGAAAAAACAGTACTTGTAGATATTCAACTATTCAAAACTGGGCAATTAATGTTTATAATTTAGTAACAAAAAGAGCTTTAGTAGAAGAATCAGGTACTATGGAGTGGATTGATGGAAATATAGGATCTTTTAAAACAATGAAATACCCTTGTTGCATACTAAAAGGAGATAATTCAAAAGGAACATGTATTACAATAAGTTCTGCCAAAGAAGGACAACATCAAGATAGTGGTGCAAGAATGATTCACATTGGAAAAAATACAACTAGCAATATAATCTCAAAAAGTATTGCATCAAACGGAGGAAAAGCAGACTTTAGAGGAGAAGTAAGAATAGAAGATGCTGCAGAAAACTCTGAAAGCATTGTAAAATGTGATACCCTTATTTTAGATAAATTATCTAGTAGTGATACCTATCCGATAAACACTATAAAAAATACAACTAGCAACATAGAACACGAAGCAACAGTATCAAAAATAAGCGAAGAAAAATTATTTTATCTTATGTCTAGAGGTATTACAAGAGAAGAAGCTATAGACTTAATAGTACTTGGTTTTACTGATGAATTCAAAAAAGAACTTCCACTGGAATATGCAGTAGAGTTAAATCAACTTCTAAAACAAAATTTATGAAAAAAGTATCAAAACAAAAATTATAACTAGCAATAATACATCAAAATAAAGATTTCCTATAAGGGAATTTTTTATTTTGCATAACATTTTCATTATCAAAAGTTAAGATACCTCATTTGAAACTTTTTTTCTATTTCTTTATAGTGATATCAAGGAGGTGAGGTTAATGCTTAATCAAATAGTTTTGGTAGGAAGATTAGTAAGAGATCCAGAAGTTAGAAAAGCAAAAAATGGTTCTTCATATTCTTACATAACTCTAGCTATTCCTAGAACTTATAAGAATGTAAATGGCGAATATGAAACAGATTTCATTGATTGTACTTTATGGAAACTTATGGCTACTAACACTAAAGAATATTGCAAAAAAGGCGATATTGTTGGTGTAAAAGGAAGACTAGAGTCTAAAGTATATGAAAAAGACGGAGAAACCAAATACATAACTGAAGTAATAGCAGAACGTGTTACATTTTTATCAAGTAACAAAAAAGAAGAAAACAAAACATTTGAAAACGAGGAAGAATAACTTCCTTGTTTTTAGTAGGCAAGGGGAATAAAATAAATGGATTATTATAATGAAATAAAAAATAAATTAATAGATAATGAAATATATGAAAAAGCAAAAGACTATTCAAAAGAAAGAAACAAAGTAATAACATATTTTGAAATAGGAAGATTGCTTAACGAAGCAGGTAGTAAGTATGGAGAAGATATAATTGGTAAATACTCTGAAAAATTAATG
>CAYVXN010000053.1:0-7576 GCA_964455135.1 uncultured Mycoplasma sp. | reverse complement strand
ATCAATCGAATAGAATGAACATTTCTATAAGATTGATTATACGAGGATGATTTTAATGAATATGGAAAAGATGGTTAATTTTTGCAAAACTTATGGATTTATTTTTCCAGGTAGTGAAATTTATGGAGGACTTGCTAATACTTGGGATTATGGTCCACTTGGGGCAAGACTTAAAAACAATGTAAAAGATGCTTGGAGAAAAAGGTTTATTCAAGAACGAGAAAATGCTTATGAGGTTGATGCTGATATATTAATGCATCCTAGAGTGTGGGAAGCATCTGGGCATGTTGCAAGTTTTTCTGATCCTTTAGTGGATTGTAAGGAATGTAAATCTCGTCATAGAGCAGATAATCTAATTGATGACTTTGATGAAAATGCTCATGCTGATGGTATGAGTAAAGAAGAAATGATTGATTTCATTAAAGACAAAAAGGTTCCTTGTCCAAAATGTGGAAAGAGTAATTTTACTGATATAAGAGAATTTAATTTAATGTTTGAAACTCAAAGAGGAGTTACTGAAGATAAGAAAAGTACTATTTATTTAAGACCTGAGAATGCTCAAGGAGAATATGTTAATTTTTTAAATGTTCAAAGAACAATGCGTGCTAAACTTCCTTTTTCAATAGGGCAAATCGGTAAAGCTTTTAGAAATGAAATAACTCCAGGTAATTTTACTTTTAGAACAATTGAATTTGAACAAATGGAATATCAAACTTTTTGCAAGGAGGGAATAGATTCTGAACTTTATAATTTTTTTAAGAATTATGCTTTAGAATTTTATAAAGACTTAGGAATTAATCCTGAACATTTAAGATTTCATGATCATGAAAAATTAGCGCATTATGCAAAAGAAGCTGCGGATATTGAGTATAAGTTTCCATTTGGATGGGGTGAAATAAATGGAACACATAATCGGACTGATTTTGATCTTTCTCGTCACATGGAATATAGTGGTGTAAGTCAAGAATATTTAGATCCTGAAACTAATGAAAAGTATGTTCCTTATGTTATTGAATCAACATGTGGTCTTGATAGAAGTGTTCTTGCTGTACTTTTTGATGCTTACAGGGAAGAAAAAATAAATGAAGATACTAGAGAAGTGTTAAAGTTACATCCTTATCTTGCTCCTTATAAAATAGCAGTTTTACCTTTGGTTAAAAAGTATCATAGTGAAAAGGCTAAAGAAGTGTATCAACTATTAAATAAATATTTTATGACTAATTATGATGAGACTGGCTCTATTGGAAAAAGATATCGTAGAAATGATGCGATTGGAACTGTTTACTGTTTAACAGTGGATGATGAAACTTTAGAAAATAATATAGTTACTTTAAGAGATAGAGATAGTATGAAGCAGATAAAAATAAATTTGGATGAAGTAATTGATTATGTAAAAGAAAGGGTAAATTTTTAAGACTCTTTCTTTTTTCGACATTTTTTTATTTTTTGTTTTTGTATACTATTTTTGGTGATTTTAATGAAAGAATTATATATTTTTAATGTTAAAGAAGAATTTTACAAACTTTATAAGGAAAAACCAAGTGAACTTTTTTTTATATTTAACAGAATTTATCATATGAAATTAAGTGATAAAGAATATGGATATAATTTATTTTCTCAGATTAGTTTATTTCTTGAGAAAAGTAAAGTTAATGAAATTATTAAAGATAAATATAAGGATAAGATTATGTATTCTAATAATGGTAATGAACATATTATTAATAATTTATTTTTAAATGAGATATCTATTTTAACAGTTAAAAATTCTAATATAAAGATAGAAAGTAATATCAATAAACCATCGTTTTTGGATGATTTAAGAGATTTGAATTTTAACTTATTTGTTTGTGATTTTAAAAATCAAGATTTTTTCTTTATTGCAAAGAAAAGAATAAGAAGTTAGTTTGATTTTTTCATATTTTTCTTGCTATTTCATAAACTATTTTATACAATAGGTATATGGAGGTAATGTTTATGTTGCATGATATTTTAATGATAATTGTTGGCCTTATTCCAGGTCTTGTTATTGGTTTTTTTGGTGCTAGATTCTTTATGCAAAAGTATTTGAAAAAGAATCCTCCGATTAATGAAGAAATGATTAAAGTTATGATGAGTGGAATGGGTAGAACTCCAACACAAAAACAAGTTAATCAAGTTATGAAACAAATGCAAAAACTTAATAAATAATTTTTATTATAAAAAAACCAACTTAAGTTGGTTTTTTTGGTGTTATTCAGTTTTAGTTTTAGAAGAACTTTTTTTAGTAGTGGTTGTTGTTTTAGAAGAGTTCTTTTTAGTAGTGGTCTTATTTTTGCTTTTAGGTTTATTTTCACTTACAATTTCTATATTTTTATCTTTTGTTTCAAGAAGTGTAGGCATTAATGAATTGAAACATAGAGCATAAATAATTATTGCAATGACACTTAAAGCGTATTGACCAGTTGCTAAATTTAATACTTCCATTATTTTTATTTCTCCTAAATAAGATAACCCTACAAATAAGAAACTATCAATTGTTATAGCAATAACTCCAGCGATTAGGAAGTCAAATCCTTTTTTATTACCTAAAAAATCATAAAGTTTAATGTTTACATATTGTCCAACAATGAATGCTACTATTGATGAGAATAAAATTCTAAAATCTATATTAAATAATTTTTCTAGGCCATCAGATCCTCCATAAACATTAAATGTACCTGCAAATGCAAACATAATTCCCATAAAGATTAGAGCTATTACAGAGAAATTTATAAGTTCAAAAACTCTGTTTTTTCCATATCTTTCATAAAATAAAACTGCAATAAAATAGGTAAATGGATAAATCATTGCACTGGCAGTTGCAATCATTCCTCCGAATTCAATTGTTCTATTTGATAGTATATAACAAGTTATATAGCAAGTTACAAATAGAAACATTACAAAAACATAATAAAAACTTTTATCCCTTTTCATATTATTCCTCCTAGTGTAAATTATAAAATAAAAAACTGTAGATTACAAGATGTTTTTTATATAAAATGTATTAAGTTTTGAAAGTTTACAATTATATTGTTATGTTATTGATTTCATTCTTAAAATATTATATAATATAAGACGTTTTAAGAGGAGGGAAACTTATGAAGAAAGAAACTAGATTACTAGATAATTTAAGTCCTATTCAAAAAAATGTTCATGGTCTTTATAATTTAGTAATAACAGATGAAATGCTTACTAAAGAATATAAAGATTCTTTAGAAGAAAAAATTTCTACGTGCAGAAGTTTTGAGGAAATAAATTTTCTAAGAACAAGAATTTTTGCTATTGAAGATTATAGAAGACAAAGAAATATGGAAGTTTTAGAGCTTTCTGGTGCTTCATCTTTAGATGAACTTTTAAAAGATAAAAATGGCAATATAAATTATGGATTTTATGACTTTATAAAAGAACTTGCTGAAGAGGGTAAAAAAAGTTTAAACAGTAATAAATTAAGTAGATAAAGATTGTAAAAGACAGTCTTTTTTTCTTGTTAAAATTATGATAGAATAACTTAAGGTGATTTAAATGGATAAAACTCATATTAGAAATTTTAGTATTATAGCTCATATAGATCATGGAAAAAGTACTATTGCTGATAGAATACTTGAACTTACTCATGCAGTTGATTCTAGAGAAATGAAGGCTCAGGCGCTTGATACAATGGAACTTGAAAGAGAACGTGGAATTACTATAAAACTTAATGCTGTTTCTTTAAATTATAATTATAAAGGTGAGGATTATTTACTTAATTTAATAGATACTCCAGGTCATGTTGATTTTACTTATGAAGTTAGTCGTTCTTTGGCTGCGTGTGAAGGTGCAGTTTTAGTTGTTGATGCAACTCAAGGTATTGAAGCTCAAACTCTTGCTAATTTATATCTTGCTATGGATAATAATTTGGAAATTATTCCAATAATTAATAAGATAGATTTACCTAATGCAGAAGTAGATAGAGTAACTAAAGAAATAGTGGATACACTTGGTTTTAAAGAAGAAGATATTATTTTGTGTTCTGCGAAAGAAGGAATTGGTATAGATAAGCTTTTAGAGAGAATAGTAGAAGTTATTCCAAGTCCAGAAGATAGCTTTAATGATGATAAATTAAGTGCTCTTATTTTTGATAGTTATTTTGATCCTTATAAAGGAGTAGTTTTATCTATTAGAGTTATGAATGGATCTTTAAAAGTTGGAGATAAAATAAAAATGATGAAAACAGGGGCTACATATGAAGTTATTTCTCTTGGAGTTCATACCCCAAAGGAAGTTTTAAGAAAAAGTTTATCTTCTGGTGAAGTAGGATTTTTAACAGCTTCAATTAAAAGTATTAGTGATGTTAGAGTAGGAGATACTATTACTCATTTTAATAATCCTTGTAAGGAAGCTCTTTCTGGTTATAAGGAAATAAAACCTTTTGTTTACTGTGGTCTTTATCCAATTGATTCAAAAAAATATGAAGATTTAAAAGAAGCACTCGAAAAATTAAAGCTTAATGATGCGTCTTTAGAATATACTCCAGAAGTTTCTAAAGCCTTAGGATTTGGTTTTAGATGCGGATTTTTAGGACTTTTACATATGGATATTACTCGCGAGCGAATAGAAAGAGAATTTAAAATAGATATGATTGCTACTTCTCCTTCAGTTATTTATGAAGTTACTAAAACAAATGGAGAAAAAGTTTTAGTAGATTCTCCTGCTAAAATGCCAGATAAGGTCAATATAAAAGAAATTACAGAGCCTTACATAAAAGCATCTATATTTGCTCCTTCTACTTATATTGGACCAATTATGGAACTTTGTCAAAATAAAAGAGGTACTTATTTAGATCTTGAATATATTGATAAAACAAGAGTTAATATTATTTATGAACTTCCTCTTTCAGAAATTGTTTATGATTTTTTTAATAAATTAAAGAGTGCTACTAAAGGATATGCATCATTTGATTATGAAGTTATTGGTAATAAACCTAGTGATTTAGTAAAATTAGATGTTCTTTTAAATGGAGAGGTTGTTGATGCTTTAAGTATTATAGTTCATAAAGATTTTGCTTATCAAAGAGGTAGAATTGTTACGGAAAACTTAAAGAAAATTATTCCAAGACAAATGTTTGAAGTTCCGGTACAAGCTGCTATTGGAAATAAAGTTATTGCAAGAGAAACAGTTAAAGCAATGAGAAAAGATGTTCTTGCTAAGTGTTATGGCGGGGATGTTTCAAGAAAAAGAAAGCTTTTAGAAAAACAAAAAGAAGGAAAGAAGAAAATGAAAATGATTGGTTCTGTTGAATTACCTAGTGAAGCATTTTTGGAAGTTTTAAAAATAGATGAAGATTAAGGGAGGTTTTTATGGCTGCAACATTTAATGATAAAGAAAGAGAAAGAAGAATAAAACTTGTCACACAGTATATTTTAAATACGGGAGCATCTTATAGAGAAACAGCTAAATTTTTTACTGATAATTATTTTAGAATAAGCCATGTAACAGTAAAAGATTATTGTAGTAGAGTTATTAATCAAAATACTGAAATAGGAAAAGAGTTAGAAAAAATAATTGAAGAAAATACTGAAAAAGGTATTAATGATGATGAGGTTATTAAAAGAATTTTAAACGTGTCTAATATTTATGCTAGTACTGATTTTACTATTTCTGAAATAGCAGAAAATTTAGGATTGTCATTTTGGACTGTTTATAGGGATATAACTTCTAGAATTAAAAAGATTAATATAGATTTACCAGAAGGACTTTTAGAAAAAATAGATGAAAAATTAGAAAGTGATAAAATAAGTAATTTAAAAAATCAAAACGGTAAGATAAAATGAATGATGTAGTTAATTATTGTTATATACATATTCCTTTTTGTAAGAAAATATGTACTTATTGTGATTTTTGTAAAATGTATTATAATGAAAACTTTATAAATAAGTATTTAGAGGCTTTAGATAAAGAAATAAAGGATTATTATAAGAAAGAAAAATTAAAAACATTATACATTGGGGGAGGTACTCCGTCTTGTTTAAGTATGGATGAGATTAAAAAGCTATTTAAAGTTTTAAAGAGATTTAAACTTGACTTTAATTGCGAGTTTACTTTTGAATGTAATTTAAATGATGTTACAGAAGAACTTCTTTTGTTTTTAAAAGAAAATAATGTTAATAGATTAAGTATTGGAGTAGAATCATTTAATAAAAAAACACTAAAAGTTTTAGGAAGAGAGTATAACTTTGATATAGAGGAAAAAATTGCTCTTGTGAAAAAATATTTTTCTAATATAAATATTGATTTAATTTATGGAATAAACGGGGAGTCTTTTGATGATTTAAAAGAAGACTTAGATAAGTTTATTAAGTTAGATGTTAGTCATATTTCTCTATATTCTCTTATTTTAGAGGATAATACTATTTTAAAAGTGAATAATTATGAAGAAATAGATCCTGATTTATGTAGGAGTATGTATGACTTTATATGTGATGTTTTAGAACAAAAAGGTTATATTCATTATGAAATTAGTAATTTCAGTAAAGAAGGATACGAGTCTAAACATAATTTAAATTACTGGGATAATGGTAAGTATTATGGATTTGGGCTTGGAGCATCTGGGTTTACCAGGAATATAAGATACTCTAATACTAGAGGGATAAATAAATACTTAAAAGGAAACTTTCGCTCGGAAGAAGAAATAATTAGTGAAAAGATAGATATGGAAAACTTTATGATACTTGGACTTAGAAAATTAGAAGGAGTGTCAAAACAAGAGTTTTACAAAAGATATGGTAAAAATATAGAAGATGTTTTTGATGTTTCTAAATTAGAGGAAAATAAAGATTATTATTTCATAAAAAAAGATAATATGTTTATATCTAACTATATTTTAGAAGATTTTATTGATGTTTAAGTTTCTTGGGGGTTAATATGGGAAATTTTAATAAAATATATTTAAAGAAAAGTTTTGAAGATCAAAATAATGTTTATATATTTTTAAAAAGTACTAAAGATGATGGGTACTGTATATTAAAAAGTATTGATACTATTACTAAAGAAGAAAATATTATATGTCTTCAAAAAGATCGGTTTATAGAAGATTTTTATTGCTGTAATAATTTAATATGTCAAGAAAATTATGTGGGTAAGATTGGTTACTATAATAAGATGAATCCACTTGAAAAAGAACTTTATAAGACTTTTGTTATTTTGTATAAAGATAATTTTCATGAACTTCTTTATGATACTATTTTAGATACTTGTTTTTTGGCAGGATCAATTTTTGATTTAGAGGATTTTGTTTCAGTTAATGATAAACCTAAGACATTTTTAAGAAATTTAAGTAAAGAGAAGGATTAAATTAATTTAGAAGTTTAATTCTTTTTTTGTTTTGAAAATGTAAAAGTATTTTTTGATATAAAATGTAAAAGTATTTTTTGATATAAGAAGATAAAACTAAAGTAAAGTAGTTGAAAAAAGTAAAAGTAAAATATCTTATATATAAAAAATATTTAAGTTATTTTTATAATAAATTTTTTTAAAAAGTATGAAACGTAATATTTAGATGGATTTATTTAGATGAAATAAT
>CAYVXN010000052.1:0-7604 GCA_964455135.1 uncultured Mycoplasma sp. | reverse complement strand
TTTAGTTTTTATTCAAATATCTTACCTTTTAAAAGACTCCCATCTTTACCATTCAAATAATCCCTTACCATCATTTGTTTTTTTCCAGAAATTTGTATTTTTAATAGTTTTATTTCTTTATCTAAACACGCAACAAAAATACTATTTTTATCTATTCTTGTAATAGTTCCAGGTTTATCTTTTACACTATTACATCCTTCTAAACTTGACATAAGTATTTTAACTTGACTATTATCTAAAACTGCATATGCTCCTGGAACAGAAGATAATCCTCTTATTTTATTATGAACTTCTCTAGCAGGAGAATTAAAACTTAAATGTTCATCTTCTCTTTTAATAATTCTAGCAATTGTTTTTTCTTCTTCTTCTTGTTTTTCTCTTTTACAAGTCTTATCAAAAATAGATGGTAAAACTTCTTTTAATAAACTTGCTCCTAACAAACTCATTTTTTTACTTACTATATCATAAGTATCATCCTCTTCAATAGTAATAGTTTTTTTCTTTATTATATCTCCACTATCCATACCTTTATCAGTAAACATTATTGTAATACCTGTTTCTTTTTCTCCATTCATTATTGCATGATGAATTGGAGCTCCTCCACGATATTTAGGAAGAAGTGAAGCATGAACATTTACTGTATTATATTCTGGAGCATAAATAAGCTTTTCAGGTAAGATTTGTCCATAAGCACAAGTAATAATAATATCAGGATTTAAATCAATAATACTTTGATATTCTTCTTTTAACTTAACTGGAGAAATAACAGGAATACCATTTTTTATAGCTACTTCTTTAACTGGGCAAGGAGTAAGTATTTTTTTTCTACCTACCAATTTATCTGGCTGAGTAACAACACAAATTACATTAGTATTTTCTATTAACATTTCAAGAACTGGAACACTATATTCTGGAGTTCCCATAAAAACTACTTTTTTATTTTTCATATATATTATCCTTTCAAAAAACTATCTAGAAGACTTACCCTTCTTACTTATTTCATATTCAAGACTTTTCTCTAGAATAAAATTTCTTCTATGTTCTATTTCAGCCTTTAAAATTTCTAATTTCTTAAGAAGAATTTCATACTCTTTTTCTTCTATATAGTTTTTATATTTATTTATAATTAAATTTTTAAAACGTTCTATCTCATCAAGTATAAGCATAAAAGATGTATCATCATCATCTTCATCATCTTCAGAAATAACAGATATCATTTTAATTATTTTTTCAAAAGTTCGCTTACATTTTTTATCAATTAATTTTTCTATTAACCCAGGATTTATAACAATCATTTCTTCAACATTTATCATATCTTCAAAATTTACATTATGTTTTGGTTTAACATTAAATCCTTTTAAATTTTCATATTCCATATAGGTAATAACATCTGTTTTTGCATCTTTTTTTACAATAAATTTTTTAGATGGTTTCATAATATACCCCCTTACTGATCTTTAACTTTTTTTTCATTTGTAAGTCTTATTTGCTCCTCTTTTCTATATTCTGCTATTTTTTTATGATCTCCACTTACTAAAACATCAGGAACTTTCATTCCTTTAAAAACACGTGGTTTAGTATAAACTGGATAATCAAGTAAATCATCTGTAAAAGATTCAGTCTCTAACGACTCTTTACTTATTACACCCTCAATTAATCTTGTCGTAGCATCTGTTATCATCATTGCTGGAAGTTCTCCTCCAGTTAAAACAAAATCTCCAATTGAAATTTCTTCATCAACAAGTAATTTTATTCTATCATCAAAGCCTTCATAATGTCCACATATTAAAATCAAATGATTATAATTTGTTAACTCCTTGGCTTTTTTTTGATTAAATGTCTTACCAGAAGGAGTAAGTAAAATAATATGAGAATCATCACGTTTTATAGCTTCTAAAGCATTATATATTGGCTCAATCTGTAAAACCATTCCAGGTCCCCCACCAAAAGGAGCACTATCAACTTTTCCATGTGGATCATAAGTATAATCTCTAAAATTAATTATATTTATTTTAACTTTATCTTTTTCTATTGCTCTTTTTATAATAGATTCACTTAAAAAACCATCAAACATCTCTGGAAATAATGTAAGTATATCAATTTGCATTAATAAGTCCCTCCACTTCTTTAAAAATTATTCTATCTTTCAAAATTACTTTTTCAATAAATTTATCATTTACAGGAATAAGAACTTCTTTTTGATCTTTTATATAAAAAACATAATTATTATTACCACAATTAACTATATCAATAACCTTACCAATAAATTCTCCAGAAAAATAACAATCTAATCCAATATAATCTTCAAAAACAAATTGATTATCACTTAAACATAAATCTTCTTTCAAAATATATAAATCACTATTTTTTAGATTTTCTACTAAATTTATATCCTCTAATCCATGAAAAGTAATTAAATAAACTCCATTATGATACCTTACTTTTTCTAAAGTTACATGTTTTTTATCATTTCCAACAAAAAAATTAAATCCTTTATTAAAAACTTTATCTTTATATAAGAAATCACTTATTAATTTTAATTCTCCTTTTAAACCATGTGTTCCATTTATTCTTCCAACATAAACATATTCCAAGATTATCACCCTCAAATCTACCACTATTATAACTTAAATTATATTTTTTTTAAAGTAAAATCTCTTATCAAAAAGAAAAAGACCAAAAGGTCTTATGAATAACTTTTTCTAAGTAAAATAACTGAACCTAATATTATACAAACAGGTACTATATAAATAGCATAATCACTAATTCCTGTGTTTGGATTATTACTAGTACTAACAGCATCACTAGATGTTTCATCCTCATTAGAATCATAAGCTTGTTCATCTGCTGGTGTATAAGATACTTGACCAAGTGTAGTAGAAGAAGTAGATTCTAAAATTAATCTATCTATATAAACTTTACTTGTATCCCCATCTTTTACTGCTGCAATTGCAAGAACATAACCATTATGCTTATCACTTTCATAAATTAAATCACTAAGAGTTATTTCGTTATCTGAAGACAAAGTCCAACTCTCTAAATCACTAGCAGTTACTTCAGGTATTAAACTTTTAAAAACATTTTCATACTCTTTTAATTGAGACTCTGTATTAACATATTCTTCTGAACTCTCATCTGTATTATCTAGTTTATATTTAACACCAACATAACTATTAAAAGTATCATTGTCAATAGCAACATATTTATAATAGAACTTATACTTATTAGAAGAGTCTGTCTGAATTATTTCTTTATCTGAACCACCAATTTCCGAAGTAACAGAAGCAATACTATTTAAACTAGTTTCTTCTGCATTTACTATCGTACAAAAACCAAATCCAGCCAAAACCATAATCATAAAAGATATTACTTTTTTCATATTATCACTTCCTTATAATAATAATATAACTAAACACAAAAAGAATGTAAATAAATTTATTAAATCTAAAAACAAGTTTACATTTTTACTGTAAATTATTTACAACAGGTAATTTAATTATTGCCTCTGTATACTCACCAAATACTGACTTATACTTAAGTTCTCCCCCATG
The DNA here is from genome assembly GCA_964455135.1 of uncultured Mycoplasma sp. GTDB lineage: Bacteria > Bacillota_I > Bacilli_A > RF39 > UBA660 > UMGS1449. Next base: position 4,053 of record CAYVXN010000052.1, on the reverse strand, counting down.
AAGTTTAATTATTTCACTTGAAAGTGCTACTCCAACACCACAACCTTTTTCTTTAGACGAATAAAAAAGTTCTCCTATTTGCTTAAGTTCTTCACTTGTCATTCCACATCCATTATCTTTTATATAAAGAAATACAAATTTCTTAGTTTTTCTAATTTTTAGTGTAATCCTGCCTTCACCCTCTATTGCTTCAGTACTATTTTTCAAAGTATTAACAAGTACTTGTTTTAATCTCCTGTAATCTCCATTTATGAATATTTCATCATCATAATTATATATTACTTTAATATTATTACTAGTAAAAAGTGGATTAAGTCCTTTAATAGTGTCACTAATAAGTTCATCTAAATCCATCAAATCTGTCTCTATATTTATCTTAGTATATTCACTAAAATTATCCATAATATCTAAAGTTCTATCTATCTCACTTAAAATTATTTCATTATATCTTTTTACCTTTTCTATATCATTATAATCCATCATAGATAAATACCCTTTACATACTGCAATTGGATTTTTAACTTCATGAGTAATCTTAAAAAGAGAATTCTTAAGTTTCTTTTCTTTTTCAAGTTCTTTAAGTGTTTGATTTAAACTAATAGTCTCTTCAATCTTGTTTATTATTTTAATTATCAAAACACTAACTAAATAAAAAACAACCAAACAAACAAATATTTGAAATAAACAAGTAATACTCTTATCTCCCAAAACATAATATTTCTCGATAGTAAGAGAAATTCCTTTCATAAAAATAAATATAAGAAGTAAATTTTTATAAGATATTTTCTTTTTACTAAGAAGCACAATAAACAAAACATAAACAAAATATTCAATCATTACAACTAAAATATTATTACCAACGCTATAATTAAATATCATAAGAAAAAATGCTAAAACAACAGAAGAAAGTTTTCTATTATAAAGAATTGAAACTACAAGTGGAATGTTAACTAGAACTACATCATAAGTAAGATCAGTATGACAATACTCAACAAGTAAAAACAAACTAGAAAAATTGGCTATATCTATTAAAATATTCTTATTATTTTTACCAATACTTCCAGTATAAGCTTTTATTAATAAAATACTCATTATTGGAAAAAGAATTACTATTATATCTTCTACTATTATATCAAAAAAAGACATATTATCACCCCTTTAATAATACAGGTAATAAATGTCATATTTTGTCGAATTATGTAGTTTTTTATTTTATTTCGTCAATATATTTCTTTAATTGTTTAGAATTAGGACCTAAAATTATTTTAAGCTGATTATCCATTTCAACAATTCCCTTAGCACCAAGTCCAACAATTGCATCTTTATTTACTTTATCTACATCCTCTAAAGTAACAATAAATCTAGATAAATTAACTTCTGTATCAATTATATTATCTTTTCCACCAAGATACTCAACTAGTTTATTCATATCTAGTTTTACATCTTTTTTGTTTATCTTAATTATAGCAAGTAAAACTATAATAAAGACTAAAAAAATTATAAAATATTCATAAGTCATAAAATCACCTAGAATAATTATACAATAAATTATCAAAAATTAAAACCTTTTTCATACTATTTAGTAAATAGGTATTAGCTCTGCACCAAATGATTACTAGCGAATATCTTATATTAGAAAGAAAAAAGGAGTGGATTATATATGAACAATAGCTCTTGTTGCATTAACAAAATTTTAGAAGTTATTAATGTTTTACAATGTCAAGCAGAAAAAATTGATGATATTCCAAATACATGTGATAGACCTTTCTTAGGTTTTGCAAGCAATTCAAATACATTTGTCTATAACACTAGACCAGTAACTTTATATACTTCAAATAATACTTTATTCGAAGCACCCTACACTTTAAATGGTACAACTGGAACATCAAGTGTATTTAGAGTTGAAAAAGTAACAGATGAAACTGCAACTCTTAGAGTTTTAGCACCAAATCCAGATACAACAAGTACTTTCCCTTATGTTAAAACAGATTCATTTATTATAGTAAATACTAGCTGTGTATGTGCAATTAGGTGCTTACCTGATACATTTATAGATTGCATTTAGAAAGGAGGAATATTATGTGTGGAAACAATAATTGTGATTGTTTAAGAGATACACTTTGTTTAATTGTAAAGCTTCAAAAACAAGGAGAATGCATAGATGATGGTATTAACTCCTGCGATAGACCTTTCTTAGGAATTAATACCAGTAGCGCTTTTAATACTAGACCTATTACTTTATATACCTGTCCAAATAACACACTTTGGAGTATGCCTTGGACAGATGATAATGAAACAGGAACAAGTACCATTTTCAGAATTGAAGCAGTAGAAGATTGCTGTGCAACATTTAGAGTACTTAGAGAAGTGGATAATACATTAGAAAAAACTGACTCATTCTTTACAATAAACCTAAATTGTGTCGGAGCAATACAATGTTTAGACGATGTCTTTATTGCATGTATTTAAAAAAACTTCAAACGAAGTTTTTTTATTTTTTCTCATAAATTTTTATAATATCATCAATTTTAATAGAATCATTATCCAAAGTAATAATCCTATTTCCTAGTTTCCCTGCTATTCTAGTTTCATATTTTTTATCTTTTGTTACAATTATTACATCTTTATTAAAAATATAAGAACCACTTCTAGCAAGTTTATTCATAAAAGTAATTACATCATCATTTTCTTCATATTCATCTGTTTTAATATCAAGTCTATCCTCTAAAAAAGAATAATATGCTTTTTTATTATTATCTATTTTTCCTATTTTAGGTTTAAATATTTCTGGTTTTTTATCCATATTTCCTCCTTTTATTACTATATTTTATGTTTAAGGGATTAAAAAATTCTAAAAAAGCTATACTAATACTATGAAAACAAATAAATCATTTATTTATATATTATTAATTTTTTTCATAATAAGTATAAATTCTATCTATAGCTTTACATCATTCTTAACCGAAAATACTTATAGCTTAGTAATTAGACAAACTATTTTTTATTTAATTGGAATAATTATTATACTAATTATTTTAAAAATAAAACCAGAAAAACTTTTAAAATATGCTTTTCCAATTTATATAATTAATGTCATATTATTAATCTTAGTCTTAATAATTGGAATAGAAGCAAATGGTGCTAAAGCATGGTTTAGCCTGCCTTTAATTGGAACTTTTCAACCTAGTGAGTTTATGAAAATAGGTTTAATCCTTTACTTAGCTAAAGTTATTGATAAGCAAAAATTAAAAAACACAAAAGATGAAATAATTCTTATTACAAAAACTTTTATTATTACTTTGATTCCATCAGTTATTACTTTTTTAGAACCTGATACTGGAGCAGTTTTAATTTATTTTATAATTACTTTAGTCATGTTATTTACTTCAAAATTACGATATAGATGGTTTCTAATTCTTTTTAGTTTTATCTTAGTAATTGTTCTAGTTTTATTTTATCTTTATGTTTATCAAACAGATTTATTTATCAAAATATTTGGAAATAGTATGTTTTATAGATTTGATAGAATATTCGACTGGCAATCATCTTCTGGAATGCAATTAGAAAACTCTCTTATTTCAATTGGATCAAGTGGATATTTTGGACATGGGATAAGTAATATTTTACTTTACTTTCCAGAAGGTCATACAGACTTTATTTTTTCATCTTTTGCCTCAATCTATGGACTTACTGGTATAATCATTTTAATATTAACAATCATTTGGTTTGATTTTTTAATTATCAAAACAAATACAAAAACAAAAGCATTTAAATACATTATTTCTGGAACAATAGGAGCCTTAATCTATCAACAAATTCAAAATATATCAATGACTATTGGTTTAATGCCTATTACTGGAATAACACTCCCTTTCATCTCTTATGGAGGTAGCAGTTTAATCTCTTACATGATTCTCTTAGGAATAATACTAAGTATTAGAAAAGAAAACATTTAAAAACTGAATATCATTTTAATATTCAGTTTTTTTAATTAACAGCTCTATATACATTAAATCCCGAACAAGTTCTTTTTTGAACAACACCAAATATCCT
>CAYVXN010000051.1:0-7685 GCA_964455135.1 uncultured Mycoplasma sp. | reverse complement strand
ACAAGTCAGTTGCTCTACCAATTGAGCTATTTCGGCATTAAAAATGGTGGGCGATGAGAGACTCGAACTCCCGACCCCTTGCTTGTAAGGCAAGTGCTCTAACCAACTGAGCTAATCGCCCATCAGAAATATCAACTACTGACGCTTATAAATATAATATATTCTAGAATTTTTGTCAACAGAATTTAAGCTTTTTTTTATTTTTTTTAATTTTTTTCATCGTTGTTGTTATTTATTTCATCTATCTTTATATTAATCCAATTATCTAAATTATCTTTTAATATACCAAATCCACTTCCTACTTCTTCGATTGTTTTCTTTTTTGTTTTACTTATTTGATAATCAATATCCTTAATACTAAGTCTAACATGACATAAATCATCATCTACATCAACTATCTTAACTTTTATAGTATCTCCAAGTTTTACATAATTATTAATATCTTTTACAAAACCATGTGAAATTTCTGATATATGAATAAGTCCACTATAATAATCATCTAAATTAATAAATACACCATAATTTTCTATTCCTGTAACACTACCTTCAACTATACTACCTATTTTATATTTACTCATAAGTACCACTTCCACAAGTATTATAACTTATTTTTGTCAAATTTTAAAGTATTTTTGAGCTTTACAAATGTTAAAATAATATATATAATGTTATTTGGTGATGAAAGTGAAAGAAAAAGTAATTGAAGCAATAAACGATTTGAGACCATTTTTAATGAATGATGGTGGCAATATTGAATTAGTAAAAATTGAAGATAACATTGTTTATGTTATGTTACAAGGAGCATGTCAAGGTTGTCCAATGAGAGAGATAACCTTAAAAGAAGGAATTGAAAAAACTATTTTAGAAAAAGTTCCAGAAGTTAAAGAAGTTAGATTAGTTAATGAAGACTAATCTATTTTTTTATCCATTCAATATAGGGGATATTATAATTAGAAAAATTTTCAAATATATATTTTAGTAAATTGTTTATATTTTTTCGCTTTTCAATCATTTTTATGATTTCTTCTTCATTTTTTTCTTTTAAAACTATATCTTCATATAAATCAAAATAATAGGAAGGAAATAGTATTCTACTTATCAATAATATAATATTGTTTTTAGAGGAGCCTTGTAATAGTTTTTTTAATTGTACACTAGAATAATTATTATTAATAACATAAGATTTTAAATATTCTCCCTTATCTCTTTCTTTGTAATCAATTACAAAATTAAGGGGATTTAAAAACTCTAATAAGTCCATTTTTGTATCTACTCTTTTATGGCAAACAAACTTTTCTTCTAAAAATGTTACATTGTCATTAAAATAACTTATTGCATTCTCCCAAATTCCTACAAAATAATCAATTGAATTTTCTAGAATAGGAAATTTGTTTTTCACTTGTGAAAATTGATACTCTATAAAATCTATTTTTCCTGACCAGTTATAGCCCCAGTTTGATTTATCTAAATTTAAAAATTTGTTTTTGGGCGTGGGAAAGTAAAAACTTATTACATCTTCATAAGTTATTACTCTGTTTTTTATATTAGGAAATTTCATTAGAATATAATAAGTTCCTCCATGTATAAATAAAATTTCTCTGTTTTGGGTTAAAATTATTTCATATCCTATTAAACCTTTACTAAGCATTTCTAAATTCAGATTATATATACTTTCTGCCTCGGTAATGTCACGTTTATAAGAATAAATAACATAATTATTACTTAAATATGTAAAATAATAATTGTCATTTATTTTTTTTATTTCTTGTACATTAATGTTGTAAAAAAATAAAATAGCATTATTCATAACATTACCTCTATAAATATTATGAATAACACTAAGTTTTTATTATTATATTTTATAATCATCTTCTAAAGAGAATTCTACATTTTCTTCTATCCATTCTTTTCTTGGTTCAACTTTATCCCCCATAAGTACACTTACTCTTTTTTCTGCAAGGGATGCGTCATCTATATTAACTTTTATTAATGATCTGGTAAGTGGATTCATAGTAGTTTCCCAAAGCTGATCATAATTCATTTCCCCAAGTCCTTTATAACGCTGAATTTCACATTTTTTTCCTTCAGTTAATTCTTTTAGTTCATCGTTATCATAAGCATAGGAAACTGTTTTACCACTTGTTATTTTATAAAGTGGTGGCATTGCTATATAAAGTTTACCTAGTTCTATTAAAGGTCTCATGAATCTATAGAAAAAAGTAAGAAGAAGTACCTGGATATGTGCACCATCATCATCAGCATCGGTCATGATTATTACTTTATCATACTGAATATCACTAGGAACAAAGTCAGAGCCTGAACCTGCTCCGATGGTATGAATCATTGTATTAATTTCTTCATTTTTTAAAATATCTTCCATCTTTGCTTTTTCTGTGTTAAGAACTTTACCGCGAAGAGGTAAAATTGCTTGAAATTTTCTATCTCTTCCTTGTTTTGCTGATCCACCAGCTGAATCACCTTCTACTAAAAATAATTCATTTTTTGTCTTATCTTTAGAACCTGCTGGAACAAATTTACCTGATAAAAGTTTTTCTTTTGATCCTTTACTTTTTCCTTTTCTTATTTCTTCTCTGGCACGTCTAGCTGCTTCACGTGCTTGTTTACTTTTTAAAGATTTCTCAATTATTTCAGTAGCTATTTTTTTGTTTTCCTCTAAAAAGAATAGCAATTTTTCTGTTGTTATAGCTTCCACTGCTGTTCTAGCTGAAGGACTTCCTAGTTTTGATTTAGTTTGACCTTCAAACTGTAGAAGCGCCTCAGGTATTTTTAAAGAAATAACAGCGGTAAGCCCTTCTCTTACATCGCTACCATCAAAACCTTTTTCTTTTCCTTTGAAATAATTATTACTTTTAGCATAATCATTAAAAACTTTTGTTAGAGCAGTTTTAAATCCTACTTCATGAGTTCCACCATCAGTAGTTTTTACATTATTAACGAAAGAAACTATGTTTTCGTTATAAGAATCTGTATATTGAAAAGCTATATCCATTTCTATATTGTTTTTACTTCCTGAAAAAGTATAAACATTATGAAGAGTTTTCTTATTTTCATTAATCATTTCTACAAAAGATGATAAACCATCTTCGTAATAGAATTTATCTTGTTTTTTGTCTTCTAAGTCAAAAAGTTCTACTGTTAAACCTTTTATTAGAAAAGCACTTTCTTGCATTCTTTCGGAAATTGTTGTGTAAGAAAAACTTGAACCTTTAAAAATATCATAATCTGGCATAAATCTAACCATTGTACCATGTTTATTTGTAGTACCAACTTTTTTTAAAGGTACTGCAACTCTTCCACCGTTTTCAAATTTTATATAGTATTCATAACCATCACGTCTTATTGTTACTTCGCACCAAGAAGAAAGAGCATTAACAACAGACGCTCCTACTCCGTGAAGTCCTCCGGATACTTTATAACCACTTGTTTCAAATTTTCCTCCAGCATGAAGCACTGTAAAAATTACTTCAGGAGTACTTTTACCAGAAGAATGCATTCCAACAGGAAGACCACGACCTCTATCTTCTATGCTTACACTTCCATCTTCATGAAGAATTATCCTTATATAATCCCCAAATCCATTAATAACTTCATCTATAGAATTATCTACTATTTCCCAGACTAAATGATGAAGGCCTCTTTTATCAGTTGAACCTATATACATTCCAGGTCTTTTACGAACAGCATCTAATCCTTCTAAAATTTTTATACTATTTTCATCATATTTGAGTGCCATAACTATCATCTCCATAAACATTATAACAGAAAAATGTAAAAATTAAAAAAAAGAATGTAAATATTTACACTCTATTTAAAAAATAAAGTAATTTAAACTTCTTTTAGAAAGTTAACAATTTCTTTAAACTTCATTCCATTTGATGCTTTTATTAAAATAACATCATCTTTTAACAATATAGTTTTATATTCTTTATAAAAATTATCTTTTTCCTCATAATAATAACTTTTAATGCCCCTATTTAGAGCTTCTTCAAAGATATACTTTGCATTTTTACCAATTGTTACTAAAACATCACATTTAAGATTTTGTCCTATTTTTTTATGAATACTTTCGCTATATCTACCTAATTCAAAAATATCTCCAATAATAGCAACTTTTCTTTCTTTAAAACTATTTAAAACTTCCAAAGCACTCATTACAGAGTCATAACTTGAATTATAAGAATCATCTATTATTGTATAATTATCTGTCTTTATAATATCAAGTCTATTTTGAGTAAATTCTATGTTAGCAAGTCCTTGTTTTATTTCTATTTCACTAAGTCCAAGTTCAAAGCCTATTAGTATAGCAATCATTGCATTACCAATGTTATGCTTAGCGGGACTTGAAATAGAAAAATTATATTCTTGGTTATTATAAATACACGTAAAATTAATTAAATTTTCTTTTACTTCATAATTTTTACAAGTAATGTCATTATTTTCTTTAAAACCATATGTTAAAAGTCTATAACTATGTTTGTTATTTTTTAATGTTTTTAGATATTGGTCATCACCATTTACTATTAATAGTCCATTTTTTTTTAGGCCATTAACTATTTCTGTTTTAGCTTCAAATATTCCTTCTTGACCGTTTGGAAAATTCATAATATGACTCATTCCAATATTAGTAATAACTGCAATATTAGGATTTACTATCTTTGTTAAATAATCTATTTCTCCTTTTTTATCCATTCCCATTTCTATTACTGCAACTTCATGATTTGAATCAAGATTTAAAAGGGTTTTAGGTACTCCTATTTCATTGTTTAAATTTCCAATTGTTTTTAAGGTTTTATATTTTTTACTAATAACACTAGAAATTATATCTTTAGTAGAAGTTTTTCCAACACTTCCTGTAACCGCTACTGAAAAAATATCTAAACTTTTTTTATATTCTTTAGCTATTAATCCAAAGGCTTTTGTAGTGTCGTTAACAATAACTAGATTTATATCATCTTTTTTAAATTCGTGATTTTTATCACAAATAAAATTACGGCATCCAAGGTTATATGCAGATTCCATAAAATTGTGTCCATCATGAGTTTCTCCAATAATAGGAATAAATAATGATTTTGAAGTTGCTTGTCTACTATCAATTACTATATTTTCAACAACTGCTTCTTTTTCACCACAGCAAAAACTTCCTTTTGTAAATTCACATATTTTACTCATATTAAGTTTTTCCATACTAATCAAATCCTTTCATTAGGAATTTTCTTTTATTTTAGATAATTCTTTTTGTACAATAACACCATCAGTTTCATAAGGAATCCATTTTCCATCTATGATTTGATAATTTTCATCACCTTTTCCAAGAAGTGCTATTACATCATCTTTAGTAGAATCACTTATTGCTTTTCTAATCGCAGTTTCTCTGTCCTCGATTATTTCATAATTATGATGATATTTTTCAATATAACTTGCAATGTCTTCGCATATTTCTCTTACTTTTAAGTGTCCAGGGTCTTCTGCAGTTAAATATATATAATCAGCATATTCTCCTGCAAGTGTTCCCATGTCGCGTCTTCTGTTTACACCTTTATCGCCAGGGCAACCAAATACTACTTTTATTTTTTTGTTTGGATAATCTTCTTTAAGTGATTCATATAAGGCTTTAGCGCTAAGTTCGTTGTGAGCGTAATCGACAATAATTGGGCATATTCCACCTTTTATAACATTCATTCTTCCGGATACTTCTGTTTCAAGAAGTCCTTTTAAAATGCTATCATAAGTGGCACCTAGTAAATTAGAAACAATAATGGCACAACATGCATTTATAACATTAAATCTACCTGCCATTGATATTTCATAAATTTGTGTTTTATTATTGTGCTCTAATTCAAAAGATAAGCCATCATTATTAATAATATTTTTTATTATATAATCACAATCTTTTGAATAACCAAAAGTTATTATTTTTTTATTTTTAACAGTTTCTATTACCTTTTCATAACAATCAGTATGTTTAAAGACGATTACTGTATCGCACTTTTTTAAAAACTCTAATTTACAATTTAAATACTCATCAAAGTTTTTATGTTCAAGTGGTGAGATATGATCCTCGCTAATATTCAAAAAACATCCAATATCAAACTTCATACCAAAGACTCTTTTATGATACTCTGCTTGACTAGATACTTCCATTGACATGTATTTAAGATTTTCTTCTTCCATTTCATTTAAATACTTATGAAGTTCTAAACTTTCTGGAGTTGTTAAATGATTTTCTCCGCTTGTTTTGCCAGTGTAAAAATAATGGGTTGCAAAAATACCAGGTTCATATCCTAAATGATTCTTTAAAATATTATGAATAAAATAATTAGTAGTAGTCTTTCCTTTGGTACCTGTAATACCTATTTTAAATAAATTATCTGGATAAAAAAGACTAGAAAGTACTGCTAAGGCACATCTTGCATCTTTGACAATAATTTTTGGAACATTTAAATTATAGTCCTTTTCACTTACATAACATGTGGCACCTTTTTCTATAGCATCCTCTAAGTAACTTTTCTTAAATTCTGTTCCTTTGCATATAAATAATGCATCATCTATTACATCAGTTGAATTATATGATAAATAAGTAAACTCTATATCTATATCATCATAAAATTCCACTAAATCATATTCTTTTAATTTCTCTATTATATTTTTATATTTCATCATCATTGATCCTTTCTCTATTTCTTGGATGAGTTTTTAAATAAACATCCTTTAATCTATCATTTGTAATATGGGTATAAACTTGAGTAGCTCTTAAGGACTCATGGCCTAAAAGTTCTTGTACTGTTAACAGGTCACAGCCTTCATTTAACATATGTGTTGCAAAAGAATGCCTTATCATATGAGGAGATATTTTTGTGTTTAGACTTGTTTTATCAATGGTTTTATTTAGTATATAGCTGATTCCTCTGGAAGTTAATTTATTACCATGATTATTTATAAATAAGTATTCGCACTTATCTTTTCTTTTAGAAAGATATAGATCAAGTATTTCACGAGCATATTCTCCGAAGTAAACTATTCTTTCTTTGTTTCCTTTACCTAGTATTTTTATGGAATTATCAGAAAAATTTATATCATTTATTTTTACTGATTCTAGTTCCCCAACTCTCATACCAGTAGCATATAACATTTCAAGTATTAATCTATCTCTTACTCCATACAAATTATCAAGTTCGCATGCATTAAACAATTCTTCAAGTTCATTATAATATAAAAACTTTGGAAGAAGTTTATCTTTTTTTGGACCTTTTGTTAGTGAAAAGGGATTATAGGCAATATAATTGTTTCTTGCTAGGTATTTATAGAAACTTCTTAGAGAACTTACTTTTCTTGAAATAGTACTTTTGGAAAATCCGAGACTATCCATATAATTATAAAATCTTTTTATAATAGCATAATCTACTTTTAAAAGATTTACTTTGTTTTCTTCTAAAAACTTCTTAAAAAACTCTAAATCTTCCTCGTAACTAGTAATTGTATTTTCTGAATACTTTTTTTGATATAAAAGATATTCTAAATACTTATCGATATACTCATTCATATATAACACCACTAATAGTTTATCATAAAATAAGGTCTATATCAAAAAAATATGGATAAATACATTGTTATATAAATGGAAATATTAAGTGTCCGCACATTCGATTACCTAAAATGTAAGTTTT
>CAYVXN010000050.1:0-7709 GCA_964455135.1 uncultured Mycoplasma sp. | reverse complement strand
TTTTTAATAAATTATATTTATTTTCATAAATATACACTTCTTTTAAGTATTTAATAGCAAATTCTAAACATGTAATAACTACTAATAAATTACAAACAATAAAACTTGCTTTTGGATGATTTAGAAATAATGTATAGAACAAATAAAGAAAACAAAATGGTATTAGAATAATTTCTACTATTATTTTAGAATTATTTTGTTTTATTTCTTTTTTATCTTTTTTCATTTAAAACACTCCTTAAAATCTAAAAAAACTCCATAATTTGGTTCTTTTTTAAAAACCATTTTTTCTTTTGTAACTGGATGAATAAACTCTAATTTATAAGCAAAAAGAGCAAGTTGTTTTTTATCCATTTTTCCATATCTTTGATCTCCATAAAGAGGATAACCACGTGATGAAAACTGTACTCTTATTTGATGATGTCTTCCTGTTAGTAAATCTATTTTAACTAGAGATTTATTATTTTTTTTAGTTATTGTTTCAAAGTTAAGTTTTGCATATTTTCCTTTTTCTTTACTAGTAATTATTGAATTATTATTTTTATCTTTTTCTAAGTAATCAATAAATGTTCCTTTTTTTAAATTAAAATTAGGTACTACTGCTAAATAAGTTTTTTTTAAACTTCCTTCTTTTATCTGCTTACTAAGTCTTGAAGCTGATTTACTAGTTCTTGCAAAGACCATAACTCCTCCGGTAGGTCTATCTAATCTATGAACAAGTCCTAAATATACATTACCAGGTTTATTATATTTTTCTTTTATATAGTTTTTTATTATATTTAACATATCTATATCTTTTGTATTATCACTTTGCGATAATATATTAATAGGTTTTACTACTACAATGATATGATTATCTTCATATAACACATCTAAATTATTTTTCATATCTTCCATAGACTCCTGCTGGTAAAACAAGACCATTCTTTGCTTTTATTCCAAGTTCTCCACTAGTGATTTTACCTTTTTTATCTTTGAATTTCATATTTAAAATATTTTCAAGTACAACTGGAGATAGTCCTGCAGTATATGAATTTATTATAAAGAATAATGGTTCATCTACTAATATTTCCATACAAAGTTCTATTAAAGGAAAAAGATCTTTTTCTATATCCCAAACTTCGTTTTTAGATCCTCTTCCATAAGAAGGTGGATCCATTACAATAGCATCATATTTATTACCTCTTCTTATTTCTCTTTTTACAAATTTAACACAATCATCTTCTAAAAATCTTATTTTTTCATTTTCAAGATGAGAACTTTTTACATTTTCTTTAGCCCACTCTATCATACCACGAGAAGAATCTACGTGTACTACTTCTGCTCCTTTTTTTAGACATGCACAAGACGCACATCCTGTATAAGCAAAAAGATTAAGTACTTTAATTGGTCTATTATTTTTTTCTTTTTCTTCTTCTATTTTTTTCATCATAAAATCCCAGTTTATACTTTGTTCTGGAAATATTCCTGTATGTTTAAACCCCATTAGTTTAACATTAAAAGTTAGATCTTTGTATTTAATATTCCACCTATCTGGAAGAGGTTTTTTCTTTTCCCATGCTCCTCCTCCTTTATTACTACGATGGTAATGTGCATGAGCAAGTTCATTATTAATTTTATCTTTCCATATTATTTCAGGATCTGGTCTTAATAAATAAAACTCTCCCCATCTTTCTAGTTTTTCTCCACAGCTCATAGAAATTATTTCATAATCATCAAAATCTTTTACTAATAACATAATATATATCACCAAAAAAAGTATAGCATATTTTCTTTTGAAAGAAAATAAATCAAAAGATTTTAATGATTTTAACATCAAAAAAACACCGATAGTTTTATGATCGATGCTTTTTTAATAATAATTTTCTTATCATAATTATATTTTCATATTAAACTTATTTTTCTATTTAAAATAAGTTTAATAAAAAATAAGCTCGTGAGTTAGATGATAGTCTTTTCATATACACTTACTTGTTTACTATCTCTTCCTAATCTTTCATACTTAACTACACCATCAATTTTAGCATACAAAGTATGATCATTTCCCATTCCAACATTTACTCCTGGATGGATTCTTGTTCCTCTTTGACGATAAATAATTGCCCCTGCCTTTGCCATTTGACCATCTGCAAGTTTAGCACCTAATCTACGTCCAGCTGAATCTCTACCATTTGAAGTAGAACCTCCACCTTTTTTATGAGCAAATAATTGGATATTTAATTTCATCATAAATATTCCTCCTATAAAAATTTAATATTGTCTGGATAGTCACACTCTAATTCTTTCAGTAAAGAAATCATATTATTTATTAATTTATAAGTAATTTCATCATTACTTAAAACTTCTATAATTAAAGGATTTTCACTATAAGAAATTGCCTTATCGTTAATACTTAAAATAGCATTTATAGTAGTAATTACAATACTACTTACCGCAGAACATACAATATCTTTACCATATTCATCATACAAAGCATGACCTTTAAAACATACTTGTTTTATATTCCCATTTTTTCTAGTTACTTCTATCTTAATCATATTAATTATCCATTTATTTTAGTAATTTCAACTTTAGTATAAGGTTGACGATGACCTTGTGATTTACGAGTGCTTTTCTTTTTGTTAACATACTTAAAGATTCTAATCTTTTTATTTTTTCCATGTTTTAAAACCTTACCAGTAACTTTTGCACCCTCAACTAAAGGATTACCAAAACTTCCATCTAGCATCAATACTTCATCAAAAACAACATTTTTATTTTCTTCAGTATTAAGCTTTTCAACATATATTATTGAACCTTCTTCAACTAAATATTGTTTTCCACCAGTTTTAATAATTGCTTTCATACATACCTCCTTCTATAACCTAAGACTCACTTTTAAGGTGTCTATAAAAGAACTTTTACCTTTTCAATGTGGTTTAAAGCTAATAGAAGCCTTAAACATATAAGATTTTATCATAGGAATAAGAATAAGTCAACAATTTTATCCTTATCTGCATAAGACGTATGATTACCTTAAAAATCCACTATTATTTACTCAAAAACATAAAAACACAAGTACTTATTTTATTACAAATTATCTAATAACATCAATAATTATTCTTTTATAAAGAGGTTTAATTTTAGAAAATTTATAAGATTGATAAACTCTATTATAATCAATTTTTTTACCATAAAGTTTACATATAACATCACCTTTTTTAACGTAATCTCCTGAAATTTTATCTAAAATAATTCCCGCAGAATAATCTATTTTATCATCTTTTTTCACTCTTCCAGCACCAAGAGTCATTGAACAAGATCCTATTATCATACTATTAATACTTTTAATATAACCACTTTTTTTAGCTTCAATTAAAACCGGTTCTGGTAAAGTTTCTTCTATTTTTCCACCTTGTCCCTCTATAAACTTTAAAAAAAATTCATAAGCTTTTCCATTTTCTAAAGTCATTAAAACTTTTTCTTTAGCCTTTTCAATACTTACCTTTTTACTCATTGTATACATAATACTAGCCATTTCAATACATAAAAAACTCAAATCATTACGTTTACCATTTTTTAAAATATCAATAACCTCTAAAACTTCTATTTTGTTTCCAACATTACTTCCCAAAGGATTATCCATTCTAGATAACATACAAACAACTTCTCTATCATATTTTTTACCTATTTTTATCATAAGATCAGCAAGTTCTCTTGCTTGTTTTTTATTTTCAATTAAAGCCCCTTTTCCAACTTTTATATCTATTAAAATCTTTCCTGCACCACTTGCTATTTTCTTACTCATAATACTAACTGCAATTAAAGGAACAGATTTAGTAGTCCCTGTAACATCTCTTAAAGCATAAACTTTCTTATCTAAAGGACAAAGATTAGAAGTTCCTTCTGCTATAACCATATTATTCTTTCCAATTGAATTATAGAACTCTTCTTTTGTCAAACTAGTTTTAACACCAATACTATTTAACTTATCAATAGTACCACCTGTATACCCAAGTGCTTTTCCACTCATTTTAGATATTTTAACACCAAGGCTTGCCAAAATAGGAAGTACTATTAAAGTAGTTTTATCCCCAACTCCTCCCGTAGAATGTTTATCTATAAAAGATGAGTTTTTAGGATAAACTTCTCCACTTTTGATAAATATATCTGTTAAATCAAATACTTCTCCTTCCGAAAGACCATTATTACATATAATTTTCAAAACTTTTGTCATTTCCTCATCAGATATTTTATTATATAAATAACCATTAAATATAGTTTCTAATTCTTTATAAGATAAAATCTCTTTTTTCTCTAATTTTTCTATTTCTTTTTTCATAAACAACACCTACTATCAAATATAATTATATATCTTTATTTTATTTTAAACAATAAAATTCTTCTACTTTATTCAAATTCATGTTAAAATAATACTAGGTGATACTTATGATAGAAAATTTTGTAAAAAGCTTTAAAGAGACAACAATTGCGGTAGTTCCTATTTGTATAATTGTTACTATCATTGCAATAATATTTGGTTTTGATTCTGGAACAATTGGATCTTTTATTATTAGCTCTATTCTTTTGATAATAGGAATTAGTTTATTTACTTTTGGTGCTGATATATCTATGATGATGATTGGAGAAAAACTTGGTAATAAACTTATTCAAAGTAAAAAAACTATTTTTATTCTAATAATAACTCTTATTATTGGAATAATAATTACTTTAGCAGAACCAGATTTAAGAGTTTTAGCAGAGCAAATAACGAGTATACCTAGTACTACTTTAATACTTGCTGTTAGTATTGGAGTTGGAATACTTCTTACTTTAGCAGTTATGAAAATACTATTTAAATTAAGTTTAAGAACAATTCTTATTGTATGTTACTCTTTGATATTTGCACTTATGTTTTTTGTACCAACTGAATTTATTCCTGTATCATTTGATTCAAGTGGAGTTACAACTGGACCGATAAGTGTTCCATTTATTTTAGCACTCGGAATTGGTCTTACTTCATTTAGAACTGATAGCAATACTAAAACTGATACATTTGGACTTATTGCTCTTTGTACCATCGGACCTAAACTTACCGTTTTAATTTTAGGAATGCTTTTTACCGGTTCAAATAGTTATGATACCTCTATCTATCTAAATAATAGTCCTATTATTATTCAGTATATTGATAAATTTATAGATTGTTTTAAAGAGATTGCTACTTCTATTAGTCCAATTATTGCACTATTTATAATATTAAAACTATTATTTAAAAAGGATTTTACAAAAAAACAAACTAGAAAAATAATTGTTGGACTTATTGCTACTTTTACTGGACTTTGCTTATTTTTAACCGGAGTTAATGTAGGTTTTATGAAAACTGGTTTCTTACTTGGAGAAAGTTTTGGTAATTTTAATTTAATAAATATAATTATTCCTTTTGGTATTATAATTGGTTTCCTAGTAGTATTTGCAGAACCTGCGATAAAAATTTTAACTAACGAAGTTGAAGAAATAACTGAAGGATCAATTTCAAAAAATATAATGAAAATATCTATTTCAATCGGAGTTTCCATAGCAATTCTTCTATCTATATTAAGAATTATTTATCAAATACCTATTACTTATTTCTTGTTAATTGGGTATGGCATTGCCTTACTACTTACTTTTATTACTCCAAAAATGTTTACAGCCGTATCGTTTGATGCTGGAGGATCCGTATGCGGACCACTTACTGCAAGTTTTATTCTTCCACTTCTAATAGGACTTTGTGAAAGTTTAAATGGAAATATAATGTTAGATGCTTTTGGACTTATTTCTTTTATAGCACTATCCCCTCTTCTTACAGTCCAACTACTTGGTATAGTCTTTAAAATTAAAACAAAACAAGAAATACTTAAAAACATTGATGAAAACATTGTGGAATACGAATGGAGGAATGCTTTATGATTGAATTATTATGTTTAATTTCTGATGAAAAAGAAGATAAAATAATTAAACCACTATATAATAAATATGATATGCCCTTTAATATAACAACATATGGTGAGGGAACAGCATCAAGTTCTGTTTTAGAATATTTTGGTTTAGAAGAAGTAAAAAAATATGTCTACTTTTCACTTATTAACAGAAAACATAAAAAAGAAATTCTAGAAGATATTAAAACAAATTTTGAACTTGATAAACCAGGAAATGGTATATGTTTTACAGTACCACTTTCTAGCTCTACTAAATATATCGAAGAAAAATTTAAAAGTTCCAAGGAGGAAATTATGAAAAAAGATGAAAAGAAAAGTAAAGTTTCCAAAAATAAAGAATATCATTTAATAGTTACTATTGTAACAGAAGGATATTCAGAAAGTGTAATGAATACTGCTAAAAAAGCTGGTGCAGGTGGAGGTACTCTTTTAAGAGGAAGAAGCCTATTTCAAAAAAACTCTAAAAAACAATTTTTAGGCTTTTCAATAGAACCTGAAAAAGATGTAGTTCTAATAGTCGCAGATAAAAAGATAAAAAATGACATAATGAATGCAATAATAAAAGAAACAGGATTAAAAACTAAAGGTGGTGGAATAGTCTTTTCACTTCCTATAAGCGAAGCAATTGGACTTTACGAATAAAATACCTATTTGGTATTTTTTGTTTTTAAAAATTCTTCAAAAGTTCGAAGACCATAGTCTTTATTGTAATAATTAGGAAATTCATTAAGATGCGCAAGAGCTATTTTCGAAGTTTTAATTAAATCATCATCAGTAACATTAGTAACTTCATTTATTTTTCCATGCTCACTTTCAATATTTATTCCTTCTAAAAATTCTTCTTTACTAAATTTAGAAAAATCTATTCCTAAAACTTTCGAAGCATATAATGCATCATTTAAATTATACATATAAATCACCTATTAAATAATATGTGATAATTATAAAGATAATATTAAAAATTAAAAGGCATATATTAGTTATGAAACTTGACTGAAAAGCCCTAAAAATTTATAATAAGCAAAAAGGAGTGGAATATGAAAAAAGTATCAGATAGAATTTTATTTAATCTATTTCTTAATTCTAGTTTAACTATAACTGAACAAAAAGAATTTTATAAAATTGCAAAACCTATTATTCATCATAAAGAATTTGTAAAAAGATGTAATAGTGAATTTCCTCATCACGGATCTACTTCTCTTGGAGAACACATCATAAAAGATGCTATAAAAACTTATGTGCTCGCTAAAGAATATAATAAAACTCACTTTTTAAAAAAGGCAAATATTAAAATTTCTGTAATAATTGCCCTATTCCATGATTTATATACTAACTCCTGGCAAAATAGCAATGAAAAAACAAGTGTTTTTAATCCAGACACACACGGAATGACTCATCCAATTGAAGCAGTATTAAATTCTTATAAGTGGTTTCCTAAGTATTTCAAGAATGAAAAAGAAGCTGAAATTATAATAGATGGAATAATTCATCATATGCATCCCTATCCTGTTAGAAAAGTAGAAAATAAAAATATTAAAATAAGCAACCAAAAACTTTTAAAGAAATTTAAATATTATGATTATTTAATCCAAACAACTAAAAATAAAACAAAATTAAAAATAGATATAAAATCTCCTAGAAGTATTGAAGGAAAATTGTTAGTAAAAGCTGACAAATTAATATCACTAAGTGAATTAAACAATTTTAATTCAATAAAAGCTTTGGTAAATGGTAAGAATAAAAATTTAATAA
>CAYVXN010000049.1:0-7874 GCA_964455135.1 uncultured Mycoplasma sp. | reverse complement strand
TGCTATATATAGTTTAACAAACTAAGAGAAAAAAATCTATAATTAACAAGAAATACTTATATAAATTTTTGTTACAATAGACAATTTTTGTGTTATAATATCAAGATTAATTGAGGTGGAATTATGGAGATAATAAAACATGATGTTGCAAAGGAAATCAATTATTTTGATTTGGAGGAATTTGTTGACAAAATAAAACTTAATAGAAATGTTCTTGAACATATGCAAGAAACTAATTTAAATTTTGACAAATACTTTAAAAAGTTATCTAAGTATGATGATGAATTTCAACTGTATTTTTGGATTAGTCTTGCTTATGATGAAATTAAAAATAGTAATTTTGTAGAATATCATAATTTAAAGAAGTTTGATTTTAATGAAAAGAATTTATTTTTTGATAGTTTAAATATTAGTAATAACAGAATACATAATATTCATAAGTTTGTTATGAAAGATGAAAATGATGATAATGCTGGAAGATATAGAACTAACGAAGTAAAAGTTAGTAATATAGAAAAAGATAAAGAAGAAATATTTTGGTATGGAGTTAAAGCAAAAGATGTGAAACAGTTTATGAATAGTTTTATAAAAATATATAAATCAAATAGTATGTCTGTTCTTGATTCTAATCCTTTTTTAAAAAGTGCTTTAATTCATTTGTTATTTGTTAAGATTCATCCTTATCATGATGGAAATGGTAGAACTGCAAGAACTTTACATAATATAAAATTTACGGAAATACTAAATAGAATTTATAAGATGAATTTAAAGATTTGTCCTGTTAATCTATCAGAAAGTATAAATGTTAATTTAATCACTTATATAAATGCTCTTGATAATACTTATTTTGACTTAGAGCATGATAACAATGAAGTACTAAATTACTGGTTTAATTTTATCCTTAATATGTATGATGAACAACTATTTAGTAAACAAATTATGATAGATGATATGGAAAATGTAATGGAGAGAATTATTAATGTTAAAGATAGGGTTGATCAAGATTTAGTTAAAAAAATTCAAAAGATAAAAGTTAGAAATAAGTAAAAAAATAGTAAAAATTAACAAAAAATATATGCAATAACAACGCATTACAACTGCAATTTGTTTGTTAATAATTTACTATAATAGCCTTTTATTATATACTAAAATTAGTTAATTTTATTGGGAAGTGGAATTATGATTAATTTCGTAATATATGAAAATGAGTTAGAATTAAAAAATTGTTATGAAATGATAATATTAAATATTTTAGGTAACAAACAAGAAAATTTTAAGATAATTAATTATTTAGATGAATATCAAAAAAATTGTGATCGTAATATATATATTTTAAGTTCTAAAGATATATTTGAAACTCTTGATATAGCAAAAAAAATTAGAGACTCTGGAGATTGGACTAGTCAAATAATAATTATAAGTAATTTAGAAAAAGAAGATAATTCTATTTTTAGTAACAGATTATTAATATTAGATTACATTGATTATAATGATAATATTAACGAATCTTTAAAAAGAGCGATATGTGTAGCTTATAAAATATTAACAAAAAACAAAACTTTAAATTTTAGATTCAATGGAGAAACATATAGAATTCCTTATCAAAATATTTTATTTATTGAAAAAGGTAATAATTTAAATTATTGCACTATTTATACTAAACATGATAATCAATATATTATTAAAGATACAATAAATAATTTAGAAGAAAAGCTTGATTCTGCTTATTTTATGAAAACTCACAGAAGTTGTATTGTAAATTTATATAATATACTTTATTATAATTATGCTGATAACATAATAAAATTTAAAAATAAAGAAATTGATTTAATCGCTAGAGAAAGAAGACAAATTTTAAAATCTAAATTAATTGAAGAAAAAATAGAAAATGAAACTTCAGAATGATTTATCACTCTGAAGTTTCATTATTTTGTTTCTTTCATGTCTTTTCCATATTTTCTTATATAAACGTAGTGCTTATCTAACATTTGATTACAATAATTAGTTATATTTTCTTTTTCTTCTTTAGAAATTTTCAAAAACTTAATAGCATTTAAAACAAGATGATATCTATCAAGTTCATTTTGAACTCTCATATCAAAAGGAGTTGTTATTGTTCCTTCTTCTTTATATCCATGAACATGTAAATTCTTATTTTTTCTTTTATAAGTTAACATATGAATCAAATTAGGATATCCATGAAAAGCAAAAATAATTGGTTTATTTTTGGTAAATAAATTGTCATAATCTTTATCGCTTAATCCATGTGGATGCTCTTTATCAGATTGAAGTTTCATAAGATCAATAACATTTAAAACTCTTACTTTTATATTTAAAAACTTGTCTATTATTTTTTTTGCTTCAACTATTTCAATAGTAGGAGTATCTCCACTTGATACTAAAACAAGATCAGGATTATCACATTTATCACTTATAAATTCTAATTCTCCAATTCCTTTTTTACAATGTTTTTCTGCTTCTTCCATGGTTAACCATTGTTTTCTTTCATGTTTGGACGCTACTATAACATTTATATAGTCTTTTGTTTTTATAACATGATCGAATGTTGATAAAAGTGTATTAGCATCGATTGGCAGGTAAATTCTTGAAATCCAAGCCTTTTTGGTTGCTACATGATTTAAAAAACCTGGATCTTGATGAGTAAATCCATTATGATCTTGTTGCCAAATATGTGATGTTAAAATATAGTTTAAAGATGAAATAGGAGCTCTCCAAGGCAATTCTTTACTTATTTTTAACCATTTTGCATGTTGACTAGTCATTGAATCAATTATTCTAATAAATGCTTCATAAGAATGCATAAATCCATGTCTACCAGTTAGTAAATAACCTTCTAAAAGACCTTCGCAAACATGTTCAGAAAGGATTGAGTCTATAACTACCCCATCTTTTGAAAGAAGTTCATCATTTTTTAATGTATTATAATTCCATTTTTTAGAGGTTACCTCAAAAACATGATTCAATTTATTAGAAAGAGCCTCATCTGGTCCAAAAATTCTAAAGTTTTTATTGTCTTTATTAAGAAGTATTAAATCACGAATATAATTTCCTAGTACTAACATATCACTAGCAGTAGTTTTTCCAGGTTTTACTGAAATTTTATAATCACGAAAATCAGGACACTTTAATTCCTTGCGAAGAAGTCCACCATTAGCATATTTACTGGCACTCATTCTTTTTTCAAAAGGTGGTAATATTTCTTTTATTTCATCTTTTAACTTACCATTTTCATCAAATAAGTTTTCAGGTTTATAACTTTTAAGCCATTTTTCTAGAAGAGATAAATCTTCTTCAGTTTCAATAGTAATGGGAACTTGATGGGCTCTAAAGGAATCTTCAACTGGTTTTCCATGTACTTTTTTAGGAGCACCCCATCCTTTAGGACTTTTTAATATAATTAATGGATAATTAAAACTTTTTCCTAATTTAATTTTCTTTATATCTGATATTACCTTTTCCATAACATATGCCATATCTTCATGCATTTTTCTAGGATCAGATCCTGATACTATATATGGTTTGTATCCAAGTCCTTTAAAAAAGGATAATAGTTCTTTGTCTTTCATTCTTCCCATTACTGTAGGATTTGCTATTTTATACTTATTAACATGAAGAACAGGAAGAACAACTCCATCTTTTTTAGGATTAATTATTTTATTTATATTCCAAGAAGCTGAAAGTGGTCCTGTTTCGGCTTCTCCATCTCCGATTATGCAAGCTGCAATTAAATTTGGATTATCTAGAACAGCTCCATAGGCATGAGATAGACTATATCCAAGTTCTCCTCCTTCATTAATTGAACCTGGAACTGAAGGAGCAACATGAGAGGAAACTCCTCCTGGATAACTAAACTCTCTGCAAAGTTTTTTTAATCCTTCTTCATCTAATGTAATGTCTGGATAAACGCTAGAATAAACCTCTTCAAGGTAAGAATTAGCAATCATAGCTTGTCCTCCATGACCTGGTCCTGATATATAGATCATATCTAAATTATATTTTTTTATAATTCTATTTAAATGAACATATATAAAGTTTTGACCTGGCGCAGTTCCCCAGTGGCCTATTAACTTTGATTTTATATCTTTAAAAGAAAGTGGTTCTTTAAGTAAAATATTATCTTTTAAATAAATTTGACAAATAGATAAATAATTTGTTGCCATCCAATAATTATTAATCTTTTTTAATTCATCTTCTTTAAGTGTCTTCCCCATTTTATCACTCCTAATTATAATAATTATACCCTAAATTAATAAATTTAATCAATAAATTGTTCTATTATTTTTTTAATTAACACAATGTATTAAATATTAAGTTAAATTAAAAAATAAGACAACTAAGTCTTATCTAATAAATTAATATGATAGAATTATATAAGCATAAATTAAATTTTTACAAAACTTGGTGCTATTTCAACATCAATTGCTTGATAACCTTTATCTGTGTTTATCAAATTAAAGTTTACTTCTTGTCCTTTTGACAATGTCTTATAGCCATCTTTTCTTATTGAAGAATAGTGAACAAATATATCTGTATCTTTACTGTATTCAATAAAACCAAAGCCTTTATCATCATTGAACCATTTTACTTTACTTTTCATATCTTCCTCCTTTACTAGTAAAAATATTATCTCATAAAAAAAGACATAAGAATTGTAAAGTTTATATACAAAATCTGTAATAAAAATATAATTATTTTTTATTAAGCTCTATTTTATTTTTTGCTCTTGTTGGAAGAATTTCACTATTTATTTCAGTAGCATCATATATTCTTTTTAGTTCTGCTATATCTTTATTTACTTGGTCAATACTTAGATGAAGTTCTTCTGCTTGCATTGCTATAGTATGTCCTTTAGCTCTAGTTCTTACAATATATTCTTGTCTTTCATTTAAATTTCCTTCTTTTATAAATTCTTCCACAACTTTTTTAGTCCAGAAAACTTGTTTGGTCATTTTTTCACCTCTGTATATATTTCTTTTAAAACAATAGGATTATATCATATTCTAATGAAAACTAATTAAAAATTGTGATAAAATGATGTTTTTTAGTGCTAAATTAAGTACAGAAAAAGCAAGAATAGAAAAAATTCTTGCTTTCAAAATAATTAGAATACTTCTTTTAAAATATCTTTTTCAATAGAATACAAATAAGTTTTTGCCTTTTTCCCTGTTTTGTTTTCAATATAAGTTTTATATCCTTTTAGTTGTTCTTTGTACTTGTCATCATAGATATTGGAAAGCTTGTAATCTATTATATCAATATGATCTTGGTAAACTAACATTAAATCTATTATACCATGATATATTTCATTTTCTTTTTCATAGACAAATTCATATTCTTTATAGATTGAAGCATCTTTTATGTTTTTTAATAAATCATGATTTAAGAAATTATTTATATATTTGTTATCACCAGGATTTAAAAAATCACTTACTTCAAATAGATAATGGATATCTGTTCCAAATTTCATGTTTTTTAAAGTTTCTTCTGGTAGTAACTCGTTACTCTTTTTAGAAAATTTATTTTCTTTTATTAATTCATTTGGAACAATTATTTCTTTTGTTGTTATTTTACTAGTTTTAGTTTTTAAAAAATTAAAATCTATGTCTTTAGATAAATTATAGTCTTTGGTAAGATTTAGCTGTTCTAAATTTATAAATTCTGCACTATCTAAAAAACTTGTTTTTACTGAGTTAATCATATCAGAAAAAGATCTAAATTTAAGTCTAGAGTTATCATTTAAAACTATTTCTTCTTTATCAGGAAGGACAAAAATCATTTTTTCTTTAGCACGGGTTACCGCGACATAAAATAGTCTTATTTTTTCAGATATTTCTTCTTTTATGTAATTTTCTTTAAGTAAAGATTTAGTAAATACACTACCTATTCCCTCTTTGTAATAAGGAGTAATTATTCCATATTTGTTATCAAACATAAAACGTTCACTCATATCTCTTATGTTAAACTTTTTGTAAAGTCCTGAAAAGTAACAAATAGGAAATTCTAATCCTTTTGATTTATGAATATTCATAATTTTAACTGAATTACTACTGCTGGTGTTTAGTTTGTATTTTATTTCTTCATCACTTTCGATCATTTCTTCTAAATAACTTGCAAATGTATAAGGATTATATCCTAAATTATCTAAGTTTTTAGCAAGTTTTTCTAGATATAGAACTCTTACTAAAGTTTTTTCAATATACCTGTAAGAAAGACATTTTTCATAAAAATTAAACTCTTCTAGAACTTTTTCTAAAAGTTCATGACAAGATATATTATCTATTTCTTTAGAAAGTGAACTTGCTTTTAAAAATATTTCATCTTGATAAAAGTTATTGTCTTTGAAAGTTTTAAAAATATAATCATCTTGATAAGAAAATAAATAACTTCTGGCGATAGACATATAATAATATTTAAACTTTTTATCATATTCTTTAGTTTTTACTTTTATTATTAAATTTATTAAGTTTTTTATGATGAACATATCGTATTCTGTTGTTAAAACTTCGTCTTTATATAACACTAGAGGAATGTTATTATACTCAAATATTTTTTTATATAAATCAAAGTCAGTGCCCCTATCCATAATGATGCAAAAATCACTGTAAGTTGCTGTTCTTAGAGTGCAGGTTTCTTTATCCATTACTTGATAGTTTGAATTTAATTTATTTTTGATGTCATTTGCTATGATAAATGCTTCTTTTTCTTGTTTTGAAAATGCTGGATAACTTTTTTCATCATAAGTTAAAAGATCCATATTATTAGAAATATTTTTATCATTTGCACTTGTATAGGTTATATTTCCAAATACCATTTGATGAGTCTTTTTATAGTCTGCTCCGCCAAGAAAATCATCCATTATTTTGTTAAAAATAACATTTATATCACTTAGAACTTCTTCTCTTGATCTAAAGTTTTTAAGTAAATCTATTTTTACTCCGCCTTCTTCTTTACTATATAGATCATATTTATTTTTAAAGATCATTGGATTAGCATTTCTAAATCTATAAATAGATTGTTTTATGTCTCCGACCATGTAAACGTTGTTTTTTTCAATTAAGCTTATAAACATTTCTTGAAGATCGTTAGTATCTTGATATTCATCTACCATTATTTCGTTATAAAACTTTTTTATTTCTTGGCAAACACTTTTATTTTCTTTTACTATTTTAATAGCCATTTTTGATATATCAATAAACTCATAAGAATCGTTTAATTCTTTGTATTTATTTATTAGTACATCTAGTTTATTTATGATATTAATTATTGAAGAAACATAGGGTTTAGTACTTAAGTAAGTACTTTTTAATTCATTAATGTTTTCAAAGAAAGTAAGTTCTTTTAGTTCTTCAATTATCTCTTTCATTAATTGTTTTTCTTCTTTAGAGTTTTTTACTATTCTAGGAAGAGATATATTTAAATTATTTTTTATTTCTTCGTAATTAGATGCTTTTATTAGGTTTTCCAAGCTAGATGTATATTCTTCTATCTTTTTACTTTCTTCTATATGAAGAACCTCTTCATATAGATTCTTTAAATCATTATGTTTATTTGTTATAAGAGAAAGGTATTCTTCTATTAAAGTATCTATGTATTTTTCATTATAAAAATTATCTATATAACTATCTAAGAATTCTTTTTTATTATATTTTTGTTCTAATAGATTATTTATTTTTAGAATTTGTTTTTTGAGATCTTTATCATCTTTAGTGCAGAAATCATTTATTAATTTTAGAAATGATTCATCTTCTTTGTTATAGAGTTCTTCAAATATTTCCTCGATAAATTCTTTCTTTTTTATATTTATAATAGATGAGTCTACTATAGAGATATTTTTTGATAAATTTAGTAAATAA
>CAYVXN010000048.1:0-8079 GCA_964455135.1 uncultured Mycoplasma sp. | reverse complement strand
GCAAAAGATATGGCCCTAAAAATGTTAAAAGAGGATGTTTCAATTGATATAATCAGTAAATGTACAGGGTTTTCGCAAAAAGAACTTGAAAATTTAAAATAGTATAACGAACTTTAAGCAAATATTATTTTACTATTATAAAATTACTTATATTTTACAAAAAACCCTTTTATTAATTAAATAAGTATGTTAAAATAATGTCAATGGCGATGACGAGAAAGTAGTAATAAGAGCTATTTATTTTTAAGAGAAGAAGTGGTTGGTGAAAACTTCTAAAATAAATTCTTATGAATTCACTCTCTAGCAAAAAACGTAATCCTGCGTTAAAGGAAAGAGATAGTTAGACTATGAAATAAGGTGGTACCACGGGTAATTACTCGTCCTTTGGTAGCATCTTTTTTATTTTTAAGGAGGAAGAAAATGGAAAATATTAAAAAAACTATGTTAGAAGAATTTAGTAATGTAAAAGACTTAAAAAACTTAAATGATTTAAAAGTAAAATATCTTAGTAAAAAAGGAATTATCACAGAACTTTATGGAAAAATGAAAGAAATACCTAATGAAGAAAAAAAAGAATATGGAAGAAAGATTAACGAAATAAAAAATTTATTTAATAAAAAATATGAAGAGTTAAAAAATAAATTTTTCGAAGAAGAATTAAATGAAAAATTAGAAAATGAATCTATTGATATAAGTCTTCCTTCTACAAAAATAGTAAGTGGAGCACCCAGTATTTTAGAAAAATTAATTGAAGAAGTTGAAGAAGTATGTATGTCAATGGGATATGATGTTGTTGATGGTCCTGAAATAGAACTTGATAAATATAATTTTGAAATGCTTAATATTCCAAAGGGTCATCCTGCAAGAGATGCTCAAGATACCTTTTATATTGAAGGAGAAGAAATTTTACTTCGTAGCCAAACTTCTCCAGTACAAGTTAGAACAATGCTTGAAGGAAAAGGTGAAACGCCTATTCGCGTTATTTGCCCTGGTAGAACTTATCGTAGAGATGATGACGATGCAACCCATTCTCATCAATTCATGCAAATTGAAGGTCTATTAGTAGATAAGGATATATCACTATCAGATTTAAAAGGTACTATTGACGTTATTGTAAAAAAATTGTTTGGTCCCTCTACAGCAACAAGATTTAGACCAAGTTATTATCAATTTACCGAACCTTCTGTTGAAGGAGATATAAGCTGTTTTAACTGCCACGGAAAAGGCTGTAATATTTGTAAAAACACAGGTTGGATTACTGTAGTTGGAGCAGGTATTGTTCATCCTAATGTGCTTAGAATGAGTGGATATGATCCTAGCATTTGGAAAGGTTTTGCTTTCGGCTTTGGAGCTGAAAGACTTGCTATGCTTAAATATGATATTAACGATATTCGTGTTTTTTATAACACTGACTTAAGAGAATTAAAATCATTTGATAAGAAGGAGGAAATTTAATGATAAGTTTAGAGTGGGTAAAAGATTATATAGATATTTCTGATCAAGATTTAAAAGAACTTGCTGTAAAAATAACAAAAGCTGGGATTAATGTAGAAAAAGTAATAACTAATCATATTGATCATTTAACTATTGGAGAAATAGTAGAATGCGCGCCTCATCCAAATAGTGATCATTTAAATTTATGCCAAGTTAGAATAAACGATAAAGAAATTAAACAAATTGTATGTGGTGCTCCTAATGTGAGAAAAGGTCTTAAAGTTATTGTAGCATTACCTGGGGCACATCTTCCTGGTGATTTTGAAATAAAAGTTAGTAAAATTAGAGGAATAGAATCAAATGGAATGATCTGTGCTTTATATGAATTAGGTTTAGAAGAAAAAACAGAAGAAGCATATAACAGGGGAATTCACGAACTTGATGATGATGCCCCAGTTGGAGAAGATCCTCTTTCTTATTTAGGACTTGATAATACTTTATATGAATTAGATATTCATAAACATAGAAATAATGATTGTTATTATCATATCGGTTTTGCCTATGAAATAGGAGCTATTTTAAATAGAAAAGTCACTTTACCTGATGATAGTTTTACTGAAGTAAATGATTCTATTTCACAATATTTCAATTTAGATGTCAATACAAAAAAATGTCCTTATTACTTAGCTAAAATGGTAAAAAACATTAAAATAGGAGAAAGTCCAGATTTTATAAAACAAAGATTAGTATCAGCAGGAATGCGTCCAATCAATAATGTTGTTGATATATCTAATTATGTTATGCTTGAGTATGGTCAACCTCTTCATTTCTTTGATAAAGATAAATTAGGAAATTATATAAAAGTAAGAGATGCTCATAAAGACGAAAAAATAATTACTTTAGATGGAAAAGAAAGAGTGTTAAAAACAAGTGATATTGTAATAACTGATGGTAAAAACCCTGTCTGCATAGCAGGAGTTATGGGAGGAGAAAATACTGAAGTTGATGAAAATACTACCACTATTTTAATTGAGTCTGCTATATTTGATTCATCTAGTATTCGTTATACAGCATCTAATTTAGAGCTTAGAAGTGAAGCATCTATCCGTTATGGTAAGGGACTAAATTACGAATATACAGAAGCTGCTTTACGAAGAGCTTGCCATTTACTTCAAAAATATGCAGGAGCAGAGGTCTTATCCGGAGTTGTAAAACATGATACTATAGATAAAAAGAAAAAAACAGTTTCTTTTAAAGAAAAAGATATTAATAAATTACTTGGTATTGATATATCTTTTGAAGATATGAAAGTAGAATTAGAAAGACTTGATTTTGAATATGAAATAAAAGATGATATGTTTCATGTTACAATTCCAAATAGAAGATTAGATATTGAGCCAAATATTAATGATATTGCTGAAGAAATAGGTAGACTTTATGGATATCATAATCTAATCTCAACACTGCCTAAAGTTTCTATTAAAAGAGGAGATTACATAGGAGATGTAAAATATCGTAAACA
The DNA here is from genome assembly GCA_964455135.1 of uncultured Mycoplasma sp. Classification (GTDB taxonomy): domain Bacteria; phylum Bacillota_I; class Bacilli_A; order RF39; family UBA660; genus UMGS1449. The sequence continues at coordinate 5,123 of CAYVXN010000048.1, read as the reverse complement.
AGTATCAAAAAGACTTAGAAGATTAGGATTAAATGAAGCTAAGACATATACTTTAGTTTCTCCAAAAATGGCTGAACAATTTAATTATGAAGAAAAAGAAAAAGTTGTTTTACCTAATCCAATGAGTATTGATAAAAGTATTATTCGTACAAGTATCATACCTTCTTTATTAAATGTTTATGACTATAATAAAAAACGTAATGTTAAAGATATCATGCTTTATGAAATTGCAAAAACCTATGATTCTTCTTACAAAGAAGAGAGTAAAATAGCAGGATTACTATCAGGAGAATATATATCTAATGGATGGAATTTCACTAAAAAAGTTGATTTCTATATTGTAAAAGGAATCATTGAAAATTTACTTGATTATATGGGCTTTGATAATCGTTATATATTTGAAAAGGCTTCAGTAAAAGATTTACATCCTGGAATAAGTGCCAATATTTTAATTGATCACCAAGTAGTAGGAATAATTGGAAAAGTTCATCCTAGAATTACAAAAGATGATATCTATATTTTTGAATTATCACTTCAAGCATTAATGAAAAAAACAAAGACACTTAAGTATCAAGAAGCTCCAAAATATCCAGACATAACTAAAGATGTAGCATTTATTATTGATAAAAAAGTAACAAGTGCCGAAATAGAAAAAGAAATAAGAAAGAATGGTACAAAAATATTAAATGAAGTTAAAGTATTTGACTTATATGAAGGAGAAAAAGTACCAGAAGGAAAAAGATCTATTGCGTATAGCTTAGTATTTAATGATTATACAAGAACTTTAAAAGAAGAAGAAGTAGATAGCATATTTAGAACTATTATAGATAAAGTAACTACTAAGTTTAATTGTGAAATAAGAGATAAGTAGTTATTAGAGAGTGTAAATAAAAAAAGTAGACTCATTTCGAGTCTACTTTTTAAATTATTTTAAACTTTATTTAGTTTCAGTACTTTGACTACTAGATTTAGCTTGTTGTTTTAAGTTTTGCATATATTTGTTATAAGCAGTTTTTAAGTTTTTATCTTCAAATTTTAAACCAGCATCTTTTCTGATCTTATCTAAAACAGTGTAATACAAAGTAGGATCTTCATTAAGTTTATTTTTAACTAATGTTTCAATAATATCATCTTTAGCTTCATCAAGTTTTGGTTTATCTTTTTCATCTACTTTATAAATGATATGATAACCATAAGTTGTCTTTACTGGACTAGTAGTATATTTACCTTTTTTAAGTTTGAATGCTGCAGCATCAAATTCTTCTACCATATCTCCAGTAGAAATCCATCCTAAATCTCCACCTTTTTTAGCATTAGAAGAATCATCAGAATATTTTTTAGCTAATTTATCAAAATCTTCTCCATCTTTTAGTTTTTTAATGATATCTTCAGCTTCTTTTTTAGCAGTTTTTTCAGCTTTTTCTTTTTCTTCAGAAGACATATCATCAGTAGTATCTGGAGCAATTAAAATATGTTTAACTTTTATATCTCCATATACTTCATCTTCATAATATTTTTCAATTTCACTATCTTTTAAATCTTTTTGAACATATTCATTAACAGCTTTATCTCTTCTGTAAGTTAATCTGAAATATTCTTTCACGTCTTTATCACTTTTAAATCCATAATAAGATAATAAATCATCATAAGAAATATTATTTTCTTTAGCAGAAGACTTTAATTCATCTATTTGATTATTTAAATATTCTTTTTCTTCATCTGTTTCTTTATACTTTTGATTTAGTATTTCAGTATCAAGTAAATTAACAAATTCTTCTGCTCCATATTTATCTTTTAATTTTTCATATAAACTATCTGCAGATACTCCTCCTTTATCTAAAGATGCTACTAATTGTTCACCATTTTTTAAAGTGGGAATGGCTCCACATCCTACAATTCCTACCATAAGAGTAGCAATTACAAAAATTTTTCCTAAGTTTTTCATACTTTCCTCCTTTAAAAACTACATATCTATAATAACAAAAAAGTTAAAACTTGACAATATTTAGGTAGATATATTCACAAAATTTATGTTTTTCCCATAAAATAATCTAGAACAAGAAAAAAAGGAGGAATAAATATGAATTATGTTTCATCTTCAGCAATAGTTTTAGTTTTATTTATCTTACTAATAATTATACTAGGTGCTTGGATTTAAGGAGGTGTAAATAGTGGATAATAGAACTTGCTGTGAAGAAACTGTAACAACACCAGTATGTCATCATAGATCATCTGGACTTGTTATAGCAGTTGTCTTATATATTTTACTTGTAATTATTTTAAGTTCGTTTAGAGCATGCTAAAAATAAAAGGATTTTTCCTTTTATTTTTAATATAAAACGTTCTTTCTTTTTTTAAAATTCTATTATATAATTATATAGTATATGATAAAAAGATTTTATAATAAGGATGTGTTATTTATGGATTTAATTATATTAATCATCTTAATCGTGGCAGTAGTAATTTTATATAGAGACTTTAAGTTTGTAACTTACTTAATAGGAATACTAGAAATATTTTTTAGATTAATTCATTATATCGGAGATAATCAAGGATTAATAAACATTAATCCATTTATTAATAAGTATATTCCATCATCTTTATTTTCTATAATAGAAAAGTATACAAATGGAGTAGTATGTGATATTTTCTCTTGGCTTTTAATAGGAATATTCGCAGTATTTTTATTTTATCTAATAAAGTATTTAATCAAAAAGAAATAAATTTCTAAAGCACTAAATACATTTTTCTTGTCTTAACAAAAAAAATAGTTTATAATATAACAAGTAAGAAGGAGAGATATAATGAAAAAAGATAATGTTTTTGAAGAAATAGTAAAAATTGAAAAAGAAGAATTTGAAAAAGCAATAGATAAAGCTTTTGAAAATAAAAAGAAAGATATTAAATTAGATGGTTTTAGAAAAGGAAAAGTACCAAAAGATGTTTACTTTAAAAAAGCTGGTAAAGAAAGTTTATACATGGATGCTTTAGATATTTTACTTCCATCTGCTTATGATAAAGCAATGAAAGATTATAAGCCAATTATTGATCCAAAAGTTGATATAAAATCAATCAGTGAAGATGGAGTAGAATTTGTATTTACTATCACAACTATGCCAAATGTAGAAATTAAAAAGTACAAAGGATTAAACATTAAAAAACCAAAAGTAGAAGTAAAAGAAGAAGAAATAGAACATGAAATGGGACACCTAATTGAAAGATTTACTGAACTTGTTATAAAAGAAGATGGTTCTGTAGAAGAAGGAAATATTGCTATTATTGATTTCGAAGGATTTAAAGATGGCGAAGCTTTCGAAGGAGGAAAAGCAGAAAATTATTCTTTAGAAATTGGATCAAATACTTTTATTCCAGGATTTGAAGATCAAGTAATTAACATGAAAAAGGGAGAAGAAAAAGATATTAAAGTAACTTTCCCAGAAGATTATCACCAAGAAGATTTAAAAGGACAAGAAGTAACATTTAAAGTAAAAGTTCATGAAATAAAAGAAAAGAAAGCTCGTGAGTTAGATGAAGAATTCTTCGAAGATTTAGGTCTTGAAGGAGTAGATTCAGAAGAAAAACTAAAAGAAGAAATAAAAGAAAATATCAAAGCAAGTAAAGAAAGAGAAATAGAAGATAAATTTGTTGAAGACATCCTAGCAAAAATAGCAGAAAATACAAAAGTAGATATTCCAGAAGAATTAGTAGAAGATGAGCTTAATCATATGCTTAGAAACTTTGAAGAACAAATTAGAATGCAAGGATTATCTCTAGAAGTTTTCTATGAAATGACAAAATCAACAGAAGAAGACTTAAGAAATCAAATGAAAGATGAAGCTAATAAACATGTTCTTTATAGAATAATTCTAGAAAAAGTAAAAGAACTTGAAAAAGTAGATGTAACTTTAGAAGAAGCAGATAAAGAAGCTGAAGAACTTGCTAAAAAATATAATGTTGAAAAAGAAGAATTCTTAAACATGTATGGTGGATTAGAAATGCTAAAATATGAACTTGAAGTTAAAAAAGTACTTGAAATTTTAATGAAAGAAAACGAAAAATAAGCGATTGCTTATTTTTTATATATAAAGGAAGAAAAAAATAAGTAAATGAAACAGTCACAAATTGTAACTAGTTGAAATTAAAATAAAAAAAAGAAAAAGGTGTTATTTATGAAAAGTATTATTCTAATAAAATATGGAGAACTTACTACAAAAGGTGATAATAGAAAACAATTTATAGAAGTTCTTAGTAAAAATATAAATGAAAAAATTAAAAAATATGATGCCAAAATCATAAAAGAACATTCTAGAATGTACATTGAATTTGATGAAGTGCATCAAAATGAAATAATAAAAGCTTTAAAAAATACTTTTGGTATTCATGCGTTTAATATTGTTTATAAAGCTAATACTAATAATGATGATATATGTAATAAAGTTTTAGAAAAACTAAAAACTATATCATTTAAAACATTTAAAGTTGTATCAAAAAGAAGAGATAAATCATTTAACATTCCAAGCATGGAATTTAATAAAATAGTAGCAACTCATATTCTAAAAAACATAAAAGACATAAAAGTAGATGTTCACAGTCCTGATATTTACATAAATATCGAAATAAATAAAGAAGATACCTATATTTATTTTAACGAAATAAAAGGACTTGGAGGATATCCCGTTGGAGTAGCAGGAAAAGGTCTTTTAATGCTTTCCGGAGGAATAGATTCACCAGTCGCAGGATACTTATCACTAAAAAGAGGAGTAAAGATAGAAGCTATTTATTTTGAAGCACTTCCTCATACAAGTTTAAATGCTAGAGAAAAAGTTATTAACCTAGCTAAAGAACTTTTAAAATATAGTAGTGAATTTAAGCTTTACATTGTACCAATTACAAAACTACAAGAAGAAATATATCAAAAAATAGATTCAACCTATATGATAACTATCTTAAGAAGAATGATGTATCGTATAAGTGAGCAAATTGCTAGAAAAAATAAAGACTTAGTTTTAATAAATGGAGAATCAATAGGACAAGTAGCATCTCAAACACTTACTAGTATGAATGCTATTAATGAAGTAGTAAAAATACCTATTATTCGTCCAGTTGCATGTTTTGATAAACTA
>CAYVXN010000047.1:0-8151 GCA_964455135.1 uncultured Mycoplasma sp. | reverse complement strand
GAATAAAAATATTTAAATTTATCCAAAGATTTTTTGTTTCTTAAACTAATTGCTTCTCGTCAAAAATAATAGTACTCTCATTTTTAATTATAAATATTCACTTTTTAAAATATAAAAAATTATATAGAAATTCTTGAAATAAAAATACATAAAAACAGTAAAATAATCTTGTTTAAAAATATGTTTTTTACTATGAAATATGCTTTTTCATTTTAAACGTCAACTAAACATTTACATTTTTATATAAAATGGTATAATAAAAATGTAAGCAATGGTAGAAATATGTTTTAATATGTCTAAATATTTATATCAAGATTTAAAAAGTTAAATACCATATTTGCTTTTATAGAAATTTTAAATTTTGTTTAAGGAGGTACACAAATGAAGACAATTCTAACTTACGGTACATATGATTTACTTCATTATGGGCATATAAGATTGTTAAAGAGAGCTAAAGAAATGGGTGATTACTTAATTGTTGCACTTTCCACAAATGAATTCAATCAATTGAAAGGAAAAACAACATATTATGATTACGAGACTAGGAAATATATGTTAGAAGCAATAAGATATGTAGATTTAGTCATACCAGAGGAAAATTGGGAACAAAAGTTATCAGATGTAAAAAAATACAATGTTGATACAATAGTTATGGGAAGCGATTGGGCAGGTAGTGAAAAATTTGAATATTTAAAAGAATTCTGTAAAGTGGTTTACTTAGATAGAACTGAAGGAATTTCTACAACAAAACTGAAAAAAGATTTAAAAAAATAATACTATAAATATACATATTTAAAAATTAGAAAGTGAGGATTTTATATGACAATTTTAGTAACATGAGTAACAGGATTTATTGGAAGCCATACTTGTGTCGATTTATTGAATGAGTGGTATGAAGTAGTTATTGTTGATAATTTATAAAATTCAAATGTTGATACAGTAAAAAAATAGAAAAAGTTAGTTTCTTCGGTAATGATTATAATACTAAAGACGGCACAGGAGTTAGAGATTATATACATGTTTGTGATTTATCTAAAGGACATATTTCGGCGCTTAATCATATAAAATCAGGTGTAGATATCTATAACCTTGGAACAGGTAGTGATATAGCGTTTTTGAAATGATAAAATCTTTGAAAAAGTGAACAATGTAAAGGTTAATTATGAGTTTGCACCAAGACGTGAAGGTGATATTGCCGAATGTTATACAAATTTAGATAAGGCAAAAAACAGAATTAAATTAGGAAGCTAATTTAACTATAGAAGATATGTGTATAGATGCATGGAAATATGTTAAATATAATGAGGTGAATTATGAAAGAAATGAACAATAAAAAACAATTAGTTTTAATTCCATCTGCATACAATCATAAAGTGATGGGAGATATAGAAAACTTTATAGATTATTATATGGATAAGTTTGAAATATATATTATTTGTGACAAATACGAAGATGATTTAAAAGAGGAAAATAAAGTTACATATGTTAATAACAAGTGCTCTTATGCCCAATATTTAAAAATTACTGCTGATTATATTATAGATGCTGGTTCAATAAATGGTTTTACGAAATTTTCTAATTCTCAAAAAAGGATAAGTGTTTGGCATGGTATTCCTTATAAGAATATGTTTGTAAAGCTCGATAGTAAATATTACAAACAAGCGTTAGAATATGACTACGGTATAGATTTAATGATTTCTCCTTCTAAATTTTATACAAAAAAATTTTTGAGAGAATCTATGCTATATGAAGGCAATGTTTTGGAAACTGCTGTTTCTAGAACAGATTCATTATTTTTGAGTAAGGAGAAAAAAAATAAAATTAAAGAAGAAATCGGAGTACCAAAAGATAAGAAAATATTATTGTATGCGCCAACATTTCGTGAAGAAGGAACTTTTAAATTGCCATTTAATCCTTCTGAATTGATTAAAAAACTTCCTAGTGATGATTGGATAATAGTTACAAAATTACATTATTTAAATACTTTAGAGAATTCAAATAATGTTATAGATGCAACAAATTATCCAATAGTGAATAATTTGCTTGCTATTTCTGATGCATTAATAACTGATTATTCAAGTCTATTTTTCGATTATTCAATTTTGCAAAAACCTACAATTTTTTATCAATATGACAAAGAACAATATGAAGAAGACAGAGGTTTTATGTTTGAACTTACTGATTATGTAGATGAAAAATACATTGTTCAAAATGAAGATGAATTATATAATCTGGTTGAAAAAATAGATAAAATAAAGAGTAATTTAGAAAAGATCAGAAAAGAGTTTTATCCACATCAGAAAAAAGACAGTACGAAGCAATTAGTAGAAAAATTAAATTTAGATGCGACACCTAGAAAAACAAAAGAAATAATATTTTTAGTTAATGAACTTAACCAAATTGGAGGAATTCATAATTTTGTCCTTAATTTGGCAAAAGAATTTAAATATAAATATAATTCAAAGATTATTGTTATAGGTAAAAAAGAATTTATTAAAAAGAATGATAAAGTTCATTTCTTTGATAGCGACAACATTGTAGATATAAAATTAAGTAAAGAATTAAATCCTAAACAAACAAAACAAATTTTAGAAAATACTGATGGTTATATTATCGGGTGTCAATTTGGGGCATTCATGTCTATGCAACAATATGTAAAAAATAAAAAAACTTTATTAATGTTTCATGGAGACACAAAAGATATAGTCCAAAGGACTTACTATAAAACCCATTTAGACTATTTAAATAATTATTCGCTTACTAATTATATGAAACTTGCCTTATTAACAAAAAGTAATAAAGATATTTTATATGACTATGTAAATCCTGATATAAAGGAAAAGCTAACTTATATTGAAGATGCTCTTGATTTTACTGGAAGAAAAAATCTTTACAAAAAAAATGGAGAATTTGTAGCGGTTACAAGACTTGATAATGATAAAAATCCAGAAGATTTAATAAAAATATTTTCAAATAAAAATTTAAATAAAGATTATAAAATTCATGTATATGGTGATGGTGGTCTAAAGAAAGATTTTGAAAATAAAATAAAAGAATTAAAAGTAGAGGATAAAGTAATCTTACATGGTTATTGTGACAATAAAGAAGAAATGTATAAAGATAAACAAGGCCTTGTTATGACAAGTTTAACTGAAGGCTTTTCATACATTATATTAGAGGCGTATAAATATGGTATACCTGTTTATTCTTATGATTCGTTTACAGCAATTTCTGATGTATTAAATGATAAAACTGGAAGAAAAATAAAAACTGGAGACATTGATGAATACGTAAAGGTTTTAAATGAAAATTTTGATATCAAAAATAGTGATTTTGATGAATTTATTGAAAAATTTTCAAATGATAATATTTTAAAAAAATGGATAAACCTATTTTCTGAGTTAGATAAAGAAGAGCATAAATTGTTAGAACTACAAAAAAAGGCTCAACCTGAAAAATCATTAACTCTAGTAACACCAAAAAAAGTACACAAAAAATTAAAGAAAAAGAAAGTAAAATTTAAGAGAAGGCTTTTAAATAGTAACTCCCTTAAAGCGAGCAATCTTTATATAGAAATATCTACACTAAAATTTAGAATAAAAAAATTATTTTCAAGAAAAAAAGAACCTCTTGTATCAATAATAATGCCGTTTTATAATAATAACGCAACTATTGATAAAGCGTTAAAATCCATAAAAAAATGTGGTTATAAAAATTATGAGGTATTAGTAATTAATGATGGTTCCGAAGAAAATCCACAAGAAATATGTAATAAGTACAAAAAAGTAAAATACTTTTACAAAAAAAATGAAGGCCCAGGTTTAACTCGAAATTTTGGTATAGATCATGCAAAAGGTGAATATGTGTTTTTTCTTGATTCTGATGATGAAATTTGTAAAAGTTCCTTAAACATTATGGTAGATTTTGCTCTCAAAGAAAAACTGGATGTTGTATGCGGATTATGTAGAAGAGTTTATGTTGAAAGCAAACACACATCATATTGGTATCCGTTGCTATATAGAAAACGAAAAATTAATGAGTTTCCTAATAGAGAAAAAGTGTTGGATGATACTATAAGTACCTCTAAATTGTATAATTTACGTGAACTAAAAAAATCAAATATAAGATTTGCTCCAGGGCTTTATGAAGATGTACTTTTTATGGCTGAGATATATAAATATTTTCCTAACATAGGTTATATTCCTAATGTAACTTATACTTGGAATATTTACGGTAAAGATACTTCGATTACTACTACAATTACGATGGAAAATATTTATGAAAGAATAGATAAAGTTAACAAGATTATTAATATTTCTAATGAAAATATGAAAATTCAGTACATGAAAATATTTATCAATCATCATATGTATGTTTTGATAAATAATTTTAATAGGTATTCTGGAGATAAAAAGAAAGAAATATATAATTTGATACGTAAACAACTTATTGATAACAAACAGTATATTTATGAAAGAATTATTTATCAGCCAGCAAAGAAAAGTTTAATTAGAATAATTTTAGATGATAATTACAACGAATTTTACAAAATTGCGACACTTATTTCCGAAGAATTCTTTAAAGTTATAAAAGTTTTATCTAGCACTGAAAAATAAAAACAAGGAGTTCTTGAATGAAAAGAAGTATAGTTTTAATAATGATTATCGGCCTATTTTTTGCATATATAACTGGAATAAATGCTTTAACTTTAAAAGAAAACAAGCCAATAGATAAAATTTTTCAAGAAGAGAGCGTAAAAAACTTAAAGGGTTATCAAAGTAGTTATAATAAAAATAAAATTTATTGGAAAAATGTAAAAAATGCAAAAGGGTACATTATATATTCATCATATCATAAACGTGGAAAATATAAGAGAATAGGTGTTGCAAAAAATAATTATTTTGTTGATAGTAACGTAAAGCTTAATCATACATATTATTACAAAGTACGTGCTTATAAAAAGTCAGGAAAAAGAACAATTTATTCAAAGTATAGTTCTGTAAAAAAAGTAAAAGTTAACCTTTTGAAACCAATTACAAAAATAGAAATATATGGTAAACAAGGTTTGACCATAAAATATAAAAAAATACCCTATGCAACTTACTATGAAATTTATAGAGCATCTACCAAGAAAGGAAAATATAAGAGAATAGCTATCACAAAAAATACTAAATACATCGACAATAATCTTAAAAAATATCACACATTTTATTATAAAGTAAGAGCAGTTAAAGTTTTAAAAAACAACAAAAAAATTTATAGTAATTATTCAAAAATAAATTGGGAAACAACTGGCGAAAGCAACGCTAAATATAGATTAAATTTAAAAAGTGTATATGGTGATATAGAGGCATATCATCCAGATATATTATTTTTCCAAAATGGTTGGATGGGTTATAAATATTGGTTAGTATTCACGCCATATCCTAAAAATAATTCAGCAAAAGAAAATCCTCACATAAAGGTAAGCAATGATATGAAAAATTGGATTACTCCATCAGGTACACCAAATCCCCTTGACGTTGCTAGAGGTAAAGGATTAGGAAAAACTTTATATAATTCAGATGCAGAATTGGTTTACAATAATAAATTGAATAGAATAGAATGCTTTTGGCGTAGATGGGATGAAAATGGAGAAACACTTTATATGAAATACACCACTGATGGTCACAAATGGAGCATGGCACAAGAAATATATAAAGTTTCTAGAACTGGCAATAATCCTAACAAATTATTAAGTCCTACAATAATATTTGAAGATGAAAAATACAAAATGTGGTATGCTAATAACTACAATAGTTGGGAAATTATATATGAGGAATACGAGTCACTGCCTTTTAACCAAGCAACTGATAGAAAGGTATTTCATATGAAAACATCATCTAGCAAATTATATCCATGGCATCTAGATGTAATTAAAAATAATGGAAAATATGAAATGCTCTTTATAGCGGTACCAAAACTTCAAAATTTAAGAAACGAAACAGTTATGTCTTTATATTATTCTAAAAGCATAGACAATAAAGAATGGTCAGATGCTGCCAAAGTTTTAGGACCATCAAAAGATAACGATGCTTGGGATAGTAGAGGTATTTATAGAAGTAGTATGTTTTATAAAAATGGTAATTATTATATTTTCTATAGTGCTTCAAATCGAAAAAGTATTAAGGGAACAAGTATTATATATGGACCAACTTTAGGTAATTTAAAACCTTTATTTGATTAAAAAGATTTTTATCAAGTAATTGAGATAAATAAACTTTCATATGATAAATTAGCTAGTAAGGAGTCATAGCTTTATGATTCCTTTTCACATGTTTTAAAGTTTTATGCTAGGAAACATTTACCAAATCCATAAAAACTAAAAAAATGATTCTTTTTTTAAAATAATTAATTAACAACAAACTCAACTATTAATATAAAAATTTACTAATAAAATACACATATAATATATATTGATGGCAATTCATTTAAATTTATTGTTTATTTTTTTTAATTTTAATTTTAAGTTTAAAAAAATTATCTAACTAACCAAAAAAATCAAAATGTACTTTTACCAATTTTTATATAATATAAAATAAATTATCTTGCTAATAATAATAATGTAGTTTGTTTAAGGAGTTGATTAAATGATTTTTAAAAATTTTAAAAACAAACTATTACTGATTCTTTTTTTATCTACTCTTATTATACCGATTTCTGCTAATGCTTATTCAGAAGAAGTTATTTTAGGTGGAGAAAATGTCGGAATTGAAGTAAATTCAAACGGTGTTTTGATTGTAGGATTTTATGATGTTAAAGGAACTTCACCTGGTAGAAGAGCTGGTTTAAAAATAGGGGATACTATATTAAAGGTAGATGACACTGTTATTCAAGGGATAACTGATCTATCAAAGCAATTTAATAATAGTAAAACCTTACAAATTACGTATAAGCGTGGAAGCATAACTAACGAAACAACTTTAAATTTAGTACAAGATAATAAAATTTATAAAACAGGACTTTATGTAAAAGATAGTATTGCAGGAATTGGAACACTTACTTTTATTGATCCTACTACAAAAAGATTCGGAGCACTTGGACACGAAATATTAGAACAAACTACAGGTACAAAATTTGAAATAAAAGATGGTAAAATTTTTGAATCTAATGTTACTGGTATAGAAAAGGCAGATCGTGGCTCAGTTGGAGAAAAAAATGCTATATATAATGAAGATGAAGTATATGGTAATATTGATAAAAATGATATAACAGGCATCTACGGTAATTATTCGAGAAGTTATGACAGAAATGATTTAATAAAAATTTCAAGCGATATAAAACCTGGTAAGGCAATTATAAAAACAGTAATATTGGGACAAAAGAAACAAGAGTTTGAAATAACCATCTTAAATGTAGATAAAAATCACAAAACAAAAAATATTTTATTTGAAGTAACAGATGAAACATTATTAAGTAAAGGAAACGGTATTGTCCAAGGTATGAGTGGTTCTCCAATCATTCAAGATAATAAACTAGTTGGAGCAGTAACTCACGTAGTAGTAGATAATCCACATAAAGGTTATGGTATTATGATTACAAATATGCTAAAAGAATCAGAAAAATAGAGCGATTTTCGCTCTTTTTAACATTTTTTTAATGCAATGATAGTTACCATCGTATTTGTTAAAATTATATTAAAATGACAAAGAATGTACAAAAATTTAATTTTAAATAAAATTGGTGATTTAAAAATAAAATAAATTTAAATAATAATTTCACAAAATTTTCATTTTTTTTACTTATTATTACCACATCATTTTACTAAAATATTTGATGAAAGAGGTTATAAAATTAGTTTTCACTTTTATTTTTATACAGTCCGATAAAGATTATCGGAAGTTATGCCTGCCTAATAAAATTAAAGAAAGTATGAAGCAGGAAACCATTATCGTAAGGTAATGGAGACATAATTTTATACATTAATTATGTTTATGTCTTATAAATTGTTAGTTTATTACAAACCTTAACCAAAAATAAACCAAATCCATATCAAATATATTTACTTTACCTCTTTCATTTAAAAAAAACTAAAAGACTTAGGTCTTTTTTTCAATATATGATTATCTAAGTTTTGTCAAATTGTAAATTTTGTGATATTATAATCACGAC
>CAYVXN010000046.1:0-8231 GCA_964455135.1 uncultured Mycoplasma sp. | reverse complement strand
ATACAGCAAAAGTTTATATTGAATTAAATAATAAAAAATATGATTTATCATTTGAAAAAACAAAAGAATTTGATAAATTATCATTTAAAGACGAAATTATAACAGAAGTAAAAAACTTTAAGTTAGACATAGATAATATAAAAAATGTAAATAAAATAAAAGCATATTTTGAAACGGAAAATATTAAAATACCATTAAATATTGAGCTAGAAGAAACTTCGTTTTTAAAAAACATAAACAAAAACTATATAAAAATAAAGAGTTATATGATTACAAAATCTAATGATAAGGCACTAATTATAAAAAAATATAGTTTATCAAGAGCAATTAAGCACAAAATAAAAAATAAATAACTTAGCTATTTTAATTGCTAAGTTTTTTTATAAGGACAACTTAGAGAGGATGTGTCAATTGTGGTGATAAATGTTTGTTTTAATCAAAAAATATGATATAATTTTAGTATGGGCATTATAAGAAAATTTATTTTTCAAATAATATGAGATAACAGAAAAATTATATAATTAAAATCAAAGAAAAGAGGTAAAAAATGAGAGAAAGATTAAGAAAAATATATAAAAAACATCCTAATTCTTATAAAGTAATGTATATATTTTTAGCTTTAGGTTTCATTGTTTTTGGAAAGTACAAAACTTTTAAAAAAGAAGCAATCGAAGCAATTGATATATATGAAGCAAAAAAATTAAGCAAGACTAACTACAAAAACAAATTTAAAAAATTAATAGTAATTCGTTATATATATTATCTTCGATCTAGTGAGTATTATTTATATGATTTTGAAAAGGCATCTTATGAAGATAAAGATAAGTTTATGACTAGACAATTAACAAATAGATATTATTCAGTTATTAATAAAAATAAATATAGAAAGATATTTGATAATAAAAACTTATCATATAAAGTATTTAAAGATTATTACAAAAGAGATTTGATATGTATAAAAGATAGTACTGAATTTATGGAGTTTAAGGGATTTATCAAAAATAAAAAAAGTTTTATTTTAAAACCGTTTTCTGGTCATAGTGGTGAGGGAATCGAAATTATTGATGTTTCAAAATTCAAGTCTGATAACGAACTGTTTGATTATACTAAAGATAAAATCCCTTATGTTGCTGAAGAATTAATTGTTCAAGATATAGGACTTGGTTGCTTTCATGAAGAATCTGTAAATACGATTAGAGTTGTAACATTTTATTATAAAAACGATGTTTCAATTCTTTGGACTTTTTTAAGAACAGGTCAAGGAACAAGTACAGTAGATAATATGGGTTCTGCAGGTTTTGGAGCATTAATAGATTCTAAAACAGGTAAGATAATAAGCGATGGTGTTGACTGGAAGGGTGATAAAGAAAAAGTTCATCCTGATTCTAAAATTACATTTAAAGGATATCAAATACCAAAATGGGATGAGTTATTAGATATGGTAAAAAATCTTTCCTCAGAAGTATCTGCAATGCACTGTGTTGGCTGGGATTTGGCTTTAACCCCAAAAGGATGGGTATTAGTTGAGGGAAATGCTAGGCCTCAGTGTGTAACTATTCAAACATTTACTAAAAAGGGTTACAAACCTTATTATGATAAAATGTATACTTTAGTTAGTAAAGAACTCGAAGAAGAAAGAAAGTATATGAAAGGGGAGTAAAATGAAACTAAATATTGGTTTTACTGGAGATATCGCTTTTAGCGAATATACGAAGGAAATTTATAGAACTCCAGAAAAAATAGATAGTAAAATATATTACTTTTTTAAAAACAATGATTATAATGTTTTAAATTTTGAATCGCCAATTACAGAAAGTATTTTATCTGAAAAGGCAGCATTAACTCACAAAAGTAGCCCGGATGCTTTATCTTTTATAAAAGAAAAGGTAAGAAATCCAGTTTTAAGTCTTGCAAATAATCATATGATGGATTTTGGTCCAAAAGGCTTACTTGATACTTTAAAATATGTAAAAAAAGAAAAATTACCTTTTATTGGAGCAGGTAAAAATAGTGAGGAGGCAACAGATTATATAATATTAGGTGAAAATCTGAAAGTTGGAGTAATTGCAGCACAATATAAAGATTATTATGTTGCAACTGAGAATAGGCCAGGACCTGCTCAAAATAAGCATTTCAGAATAATAAAACAAAAAATAAAAGAATTAAAAAGTAAAACAGATTGGGTAGTAATGGTTTACCATGGAGGAGAAGAATTTATTAATACTCCAATGCCTTATACAAGAAAACTATATAAAAAATTTTTATCTTGGGGAGTGGACGTCGTAGTAGCGCATCATCCACACACTGTTCAAGGGTATGAAAAGATAGGCAACAAAACAATTTTTTATTCATTAGGAAATTTTGTTTTTGATACTGATTTCCAAAGAGCACAATATGGGACAGATGAAGGAATGTTGATAAACTTAGAGTTTTCAAAGGATAAATACGAGTTTAAAAGCTATCCTTTAAAAAGAGATAGAGAAGAAGGTACTATTAACATAGTGGAAAAAAATTCTCACTTTAAAGATGTAAATAGAAATTACAAAGTTCTATGGAAAAATGATGCTAGAAAATTGATGAAAATTAATAAGAAGAAAAAAGAATTAAAAAAGTATCGTAATAAGTTTTCAATAAATAATTTATACATTGAAAGGACAGAAATTGAAAATTTAGTTTCTTTTGATGAACTGGTTAAAAATAATTACATTAAGGAACTAGATAAAACTCCTAATATTAAAACAAAAAATATTGTTTTAAGAAAATTAGCTAGAGTTTTTGAAACCTTAAAAACTGCTAATTATAAAAAGTATATTTATATGAAATATGCTCAGATATTTAAATAGGAGTTGCTATGAAAATAATAGATATATCGAAAAGATTTATTTGGTTATGTGCTATATTTGTGATAAGGATAGTCTTTGCACCAAGAAAGTTTAAAGTTCCAATTTTGAAAGGTCTTTATTACAATTTTAATGGGGGATTTACATCTAATCAAGTTGCATTATATGACTTGAATAAAGCCAATAAAAAAGAGTATTTATCTGAATTTGAATGGTATAAATCTAGAAAGATAAATTATCCAAATTCCTATAAATTAAATAACAAGCTTATTTGTAACAAAATTATGAAAGAATATGTAAATATTCCTGAAACTTGTATAACAAAAGAAAATGGTGTTTATAAAGATAAAAATAATAAAGAAATTACGCTTAATCAAACAATAGAAATTTTAAAAAAAGAAAAAAGTTTGTTTTTTAAACCAATTTCTATAGGAAAGGGAATAGGTATTTTTAGATTAGATTATGAAAGCAATAAATTTAAGAAAGATTTTAAAGAAATAGAAGAAAAAGATCTTAGAAAAATATTGCAAGAAAGAGATAATTATTTCATTTCACTAAGAATTAAGCAAAGCCAATACTTAGATAAAATATATGATAAAACATCAAATACAGTAAGAATAATAACTGCCAGATACGAAAATGGAAGCATTGATATCTTAGCAGCAGTTCAAAGAATAGGAACAAAAAGCACCATACCTGTAGATAACGGTAGCAGAGGAGGCTTAATTGCAAACATAAACTTAGAAAATGGTACATTAAGTTTGGCAAAATCTTTACATAATAAAAACAAATATAAAAGTCATCCAGATTCAAATAGCATGATTGAAGGCGTCAAAATACCGAATTGGGATATGATAACTAAAGAAATAACAACAGTAGCAAAAAAATTAACAGATTTTAAGTTTATAGCTTGGGATATACTTCCTACTGATGATAATTTTTATGTAATCGAAGCTAATAATTCTTCTGGAGTCAATATAATTCAAGTTTTTGGAGGCGTACGTAATAAAAGCCTAGGAAATTATTATAGAAAACAGAAAATAATAAAATAATAGAAAAGGGGAACTATATGAAAATAGTTGCGATTTATATATTTAAAATTGTACTTAAAATTATTTATTTCTTTTTTAAACTAATTCCTACAAACAAAAATAAAATAGTATTTATAAGTAGACAAACTAATGATATAAATATTGATTTTAGTATGATAAGGGATGAAATTAAAAGAAGAGATCCAAATATAAAAATGAAGTTTATATGTAAAAGAATAGATAAAGGTTTAGTAAATTATATAAAGTACTTTTTTACTATCATAAAACAAATGTACTATTTAGCAACTTCAAAAGTTGCAATAATCGATTCTTATTGTATACCTGTTTGCATCCTTAGGCATAAAAATAGTCTTACTATCTTGCAAATATGGCATTCTATTGGTAAAATAAAAAAGTCAGGATATCAAACACTTGACTCTGATTGTGGACGAAATGGAAAAATAGCAAAACTAATGTGTATGCATAAAAACTATACCAATATAATAGCAGGAGGATCTGCTTTTGATAAGTTTTATGAAGAAGGATTTAATGTAAAAAAAGACATACTTTTACATTATGGTCTTCCTAGGATAGATTATCTATTGAATAATAAAGATAAATTTAAAAAGGAAGTATTAGAAAAGTATCCTGAGTTTAAAGATAAAAAAATTGTTTATTATGCACCAACTTTTAGAAAATATGATGTAGATGGACCAGATAAGTTATTTGAAGAATATAACAAAAAAGATTTTATACTTATTGTACGAGGTCATCCTAATCAACCGCTTGACTTTGATCATAATGTTATTTATGATTGTCCAGAATTTAAAAATATAGAGTTGCTAGCAGTAGCAGATTATGTAATAACGGATTATTCATCAATTTGTTTAGAAGCTGCAGTTCTAGATAAAAAAGTTCTTTTCTATGTTTACGATTATGATAAATATATGAGTGAAAATGGCATTAATTTAGATTTCACCAAAGTTCTTCCTACTTGTACATCAAAAAATATTAAGGATTTAATTAAAATTATAAAAGATGATTCTTATGATATTAAAGCTTATGAAACTTTTAGAAAAAAGTATTTACCCAAAGAACTTGGTAATTCTACTAAATTAATTGTTGATTACATAATAAAAAATATTAATAATTAGGTGATATGCATGAAATATATAATAATGTGTGATGGAAAAGGCACGCGTTGGAAAAATTACAAAGATATACCAAAGCACTTTGTAAAAATAAATGGAGAACCTTTAATTAAAAGAACTGTAAGACAGTTAAATGAAAGAGAAAATAACTGTGAAATAATAATTACTTCTCATGATAAAAGGTACGAAATAGTAGGTTCAACTAGATATGAACCACTTAATAATGTCTTGGAAATAGATCGTTTTACAGAAGAACTTATTGATGATAACATTTGTTTCTTATATGGGGATACTTATTATCCAGATGAAGTTATTGATTCAATTATTAGTGAAAAAGCTTCAGATATTCTATTTTTTGGAAATGCTAAATCAATAGTAGCTGTAAAAATTAAAGATGGTAAACTATTCAAAAAACATGTTTCTAGAGTTAGAAAACTATTTCTTGATGGCAAAATAAAAAATTGCAAAGGCTGGCAAGTGTATCAGTCATTTGTAGGACTTGAATTTGACAAAAAACAAATAGGAGAAAAATTTGTTTTAGTAAATAAAGATACAATAGATTTTAATACTCCTAAGGAATACGAAAACAGTAAATTACAGAAGGATGATGATAAAAAATGATAAAACGATTTGTAAATGATATAAAAAAATATTCAAAGTATATTACATATTCAACTAAATCGCAATTGAAATCAGAAGTTACAGGCTCTTATCTAAGTTGGATTTGGTTATTCCTAAACCCAATTTGTTTTATGCTTATTTATACATTTATTGCCATTGTTGTTTTTAAATCAAATATTGAATATTTTCCAGTATTTGTTTTTATCGGTTTAACAACTTGGAATTTCTTTCAAGGCACAGTTACTTCTGCAGTAAGTTTAGTCAGGTCAAACAGAGACACTGTTATTAAAGTATATGTTCCAAAATTTATTTTATTAATTACAAAAATGTCTGTCAATACAGTTAAGTTTTTAATTTCATTCAGCTTAGTAGTAATATGTATGGCCATATATCAAATACCACTATCATGGAATGTTCTTTTCTTTATTCCGATATATATGTCATTATACCTTATTACATTTGGGATAGCAACTATCCTTATGCATTTCGGAGTTTTTGTAGAAGATCTTAAAAATATAGTTCCAATTATTTTAAGAATGTTATTTTATATGTCTGGAGTTTTCTTTCCACTTGCAACAAGAGTACCAGAACCATACAATAAAATTTTATTGGATTATAATCCGCTTGCTGCCCTAATCTCCTTCTTTAGAGATGCGTTGATATATCATACAACTCCAAATTTATTTTTATTAAGTATTTGGATAATTTTAGGAATTGTCTTATCTTACATTGGAATAAAAACTATTTATAAATATGAAAATACTTATGTGAAGGTGATGAGATAATGGAAAAAAATAATAAAAAAGCTGATATAGCAGTAACGGTAAAAAATTTAAATATTTACTATAAAGACATAAAAAAGTTTTCTATAGCTAAATCAGGAATAAAAAATTTATTAAACGCTAAAGAATTTCATGCTGTAAAAGATGTTTCTTTTGAAATACCAAAAGGACAAATTCTAGGTATTTGTGGTAAAAATGGTAGTGGTAAATCTACACTTTTAAGGGCTATTGCTGGTATATTTTCGGCAGATACAGGAACAATAGATTTACACGGAAATACTATTTCTTTGCTTTCAATAGGAGTAGGATTTCAACGAAGGTTATCGGGGTATGAAAATATATTTCTTTCAGGACTATTACTTGGTTATAGCGAAGAACAAATAAATGAAAAGTTAAATGAAATAATTGAGTTTTCAGAACTAGGTGATTTTATTTATAAGCCAGTAAATTCTTATTCATCTGGAATGTATTCGAAACTTGCTTTTGCAATAACTGCAATTCTTGAAACTGATATAATGCTTATTGATGAAGTTTTATCAGTTGGAGATGTTAGATTCCGACAAAAAAGTTATAATAAAATGAAGGAATTAATTTCTGATGAAAATAGAACTGTTATTATAGTTTCTCATAGTTCTAGAACTCTTAAAAGTCTTTGTGATAGGGTAATTTGGATAAATGATGGTGTTTTAAAAGGTGATGGTGATCCTGAAGAAATAGTAAATAAATATGAAGAATATATGAAAAATTTAGATTAAGAAATAAAAAAGTGCTGACAAGTTCTTTTTTTTTTTGTATAATTAATTTAAGAATAGAATAGGGAATTGATTTCAGTGGGGTGTATTTATGATAAAAGAACGTCAATCTAATTTTGAATTATTGAGAATTGTACTTATTATTATGGTACTTAGTTTACATTATTTAGGTGTTTCTTTAGGAGGAGCACTTGATGTTAAAAATATTCCTGAAGGTTATTTTAATTATTATTTAGCTAGGTTTATTGAAAGCTTTTCTATAATAGCAGTAGATTGTTTTGTTATTATAACAGGTTATTTTATGTGCAAAAAACAAAAAATAAAATGCAAAAGAATTTTAGAACTTGTTTTAATTTACTTTTTTTATTTATTTTCAATCACAATAGGGGTTGTTCTGTTTAAACCTAAGCTTTTTGATATTTCGATATTTACAGATGCTTTATTTATGAAAAATAGTGGTGCTTGGTTTATAATTACATATGTTATTTTGTACTTGCTTATTCCATACTTAAATAGATTTATCGAAAAAATTAACAGAAAAGAATTTAGAACATTAATTATTATTACGCTCTTTTTCTTTTCTATTCTTCCTACATTTTTTCAAATTGGTACTGTTAAGGATAATGGATATGGTATAACTATGTTTATTGTTCTATATTTTATTGGAGCTTATATTTGCAAATACAAGGTTAATACTAGACCTGCTGGTTTATATTTTCTTATATTTATGTTTTCTCAGTTTATAACATTTTCTAATTTTTTAAATGAAAGGTTTTTTAATACTCTAGGCTATAATTCGTTATTTAATATTATTGGAGCAGTATGTTTTTTCTTGTTTTTTTCTAAACTTAACATAAAGAGTAGTATTGTTAATAAAGTTATTAATAAACTTTCTGTATCTGTTTTTTCTATATATATTATTCACATGAATTCTTTTATATCAAAATATATATGGCAGGGAATATTCAATTGTTCCTCTTATTATACAGACAAGTTATTCATTGTTAATCTAATTATTTCAGTTATTTCAGTTTTTATAGTTTGTGTTATAATT
>CAYVXN010000045.1:0-8278 GCA_964455135.1 uncultured Mycoplasma sp. | reverse complement strand
TATCTTTCAATCTCATTACAAATAATTTGAAATTCATTAAATCTTCTTTCTACTTTACCTTTTACTTTAATTATTTCATTTTTCTTAAAGTTATTTACTTCTTTGTAAAGATCTGGGAATACAATTAAAGTTGTACTTCCTGTATTATCAGAACCAGTTATAAAACACATAACATCGTTTTTCTTAGTCACTATCTCTTTTACTTTATCAATTAAAACAATTACATTTACTCTTTTATTTAAATAATCTTTTATGTCATAAATATCAGTAATATCAGGATTATTTAATTTAAACTTTTCTGTCTGATGACTCGTTAAATAAAAACCAAATACTTCTTTTTCTTTTTGTAATATCTCATCTACTGGAAGTTCTTCTTTTAACTCTATAACAGGTTTTTCTAAAATATCTTCGTCCATATCAATAGCAAGTTCTACATAATTTAAAATATTATCTAAATTACTAATTAATGTATTTATATTATAAAATTCATCAAAAACATGAGCATAGATTAAAGACTCTAAAACTTTTCTATTATTAGTTTTCTTAAAAGTTCTTTTTAGAAAATCAAAAATATCTTTATAAGGAGTGTTTCTATTTGAAATTATATGATTTGAAATAACTCCCCCGACATTTCTAATCGATGAAAATGGAAAAATAATAGCGTTTTTCTCAAATACAAACCTATTATTTAAACTTTTATTAATACTTGGAGGAAGAATTTTTATACCAAGCTTTTTAACTTCCATCAAGTATTCTTTTATTTTTTCTTCACTTCCTACGACACTTGATAATAAATTAGCATAAAATTCTTTAGGAAAATAATATTTTAAATAAGCCATTTTATACGCAACGATTGAATAAGAAACAGAATGACTTTTATTAAAACCATATCCTGCAAAAGCTAAAATAAGATCAAATAATTCTTTAGCTTTTACCTCATCTTTCCCATTTTTAACTGATTTTTCTATAAATCTTGCTTCTTCGTTTTTTAAAATATCATATTTTTTCTTACTCATTGCCCTTCTAAGTAAATCTGCTTCTGCTAAGGTGTAACCTGCAAATTCCCTTGCTATTAGCATTATTTGTTCTTGATAAACTATAATACCATATGTATCTTCTAAAATAGGCTTTAAAGACTCATCTAAATATTCTATTTTTTCTTTTTTTTCTTTTCTTTTAATAAATGATGGAATGTTTGATGCAGGTCCTGGTCTAAAAAGTGCTATTGCATTACATAAATCAATAAAATTAGAAGGTTTTAAATCTCTTAAAAATCTTTTCATTCCTTCAGATTCAAACTGAAATATTCCAGTTGTATCTCCTTTAGCAAAAAGATTCATTACTTTTGGATCATCAAAAACAATTCTATTAAAATCTATCTTTTTATTAGTAGTAATATAAATATCATTTATAACATTATCAATAATAGATAAATTTTTTATTCCTAAAAAGTCCATTTTAATAAGACCTAATTCTTCTAAATAATCCATAGTATATTCAGTTAAATTGATATCATCACTAATTTTTATAGGCACAACCTCATCTAAATGCTTATAACTTATTACTATTCCTGCTGCATGAATACTAGTATGTCTTTTATTCCCTTCAATTAAATTTACAATATTATAAAGAAGTTTTAATTTATCATCATTTTCTATTAAAGTATTAATTTCTCTATCACTATGTTTTAAATCTTTAAGCGTACCTTTAAATGGAATCTTTTTACAAATAATATCTAAATATTTAGAAGGAACCATTAAAACTCTTCCAACATCTCTAACTGATGCACGGCCTCCTAGTGTTCCAAAAGTAATAATTCCAGCCACATTTTCTTCTCCATACTTATCTTTAACATAATTAATAACATCATCACGTCTATTATCAGGAAAATCTGTATCAATATCAGGCATAGTTATTCTTTCTGGATTTAAAAATCTTTCAAATAAAAGATTATATTTAATAGGATCAACATCAGTTATTCCAAGGCAATATGAAACAAGAGATCCAGCGGCAGATCCTCTTCCTGGCCCAACTAAAATACCATTTTGTTTTGCATATTTTATATAATCATAAACAACTAAAAAATAATCTTCAAAATGCATCTTTAAAATAACATCAAGTTCATACTCTAATCTTTCTAAATAAACTTTAGATACATTACCATTTAACCTTCTACGTAATCCTTTTAAACTAAGACTTTTTAAAAACTCCTTAGAATCTTCTACATCATACTTAGGCATAAAAAGCTCTTTTTTAAAAGAAATATTACAAGCATCAGATATTTTTAAAGTATTAGTAATACTTTTTAAGCTTACTCTAAAAGAGGCTTCATCACTAGTAAATAAATAATTATCTTGATAAGTAAACTCAATACCATCACTTATAGTTTTACCATCCCTAATCATTAAAACATAAGGAAGATATTTATATAAAGGTTTTTCCAAATATAAAGTTTTATTAATAAAAACTGTCTCTAAATCATCATACAATTCTTCTTCTTTTCTAGTACTTACGCCAACATAAATTTCTTTATAAATATCTTTAAATTTAACATAAGTATCTCTATCAAAACAAATACATACTAACCCTTCACAAAACTCTTTCAAAACTTCAAAAGAAAGCTCTTCCTTATTTTTTAAAGTTTCTATTTTTACCAAATTATAGTATCCTGTTTCATTTTTTACATATAAAAGTATTTTATTTAAATCAAGTCCAATTATCGGTTTAATTCCAGCTTTTTCAAACTTATGAACTATTTCCATTGTTCCATATAAATTATTATCGACTATCCCACAAGAAGAAATATTTTTTTTCTTTAAATTTTCTATTAAATCATCTATTTTAATTAAACTAGATAACAAACTATAATCAGTTTTTACAAAAAGCGGACAATACATAACTTATCACTCCTATAAAAATATTTTATCATGAATAAACCAGATAAAGCAAGAGTAAGCAAACATTTGTTTATTTTTATGTTAAGGTTAAATTTTAAACATGACTTTCCTATTATATAAAAAAAGAAAGATTTAAAAATCTTCCTTTTTTATCCATAAAAACATCCAAATTCTATGCCATATATAGACCAAATAAAATCAACACTACTGGAAATATTACAAATGATATATTTAATAAAAACGCTATAACAATAACAATAATCGCCCATTTAGGAAGTTTACTATTTTTCTCTATCATAGTATTATTTTTCCTCCTTAACAACTTTAATTCCTAAATCACATAACTGTAAATCATCAACCTCATCTGGAGCTTCACTCATAAGACAACTTCCACTTGCAGTTTTAGGAAAAGCAATAACATCGCGAATATTTTCAGTTCCTGAAAGAATCATTACAAGTCTTTCAATTCCATAAGCAAGACCTCCATGTGGTGGAGTTCCATATTTTAAAGCTTCTACAAAGAAACCAAATTTTTCTTTTATATCATCATCACTAAGTTCAAGAGCTTTAAACATTTTATTTTGAATTTCTTGATCATGAATTCTAATAGATCCTCCCCCAACTTCATAACCATTAATTACCATATCATAGGCTTTAGAATAACAATTAGCTTTATCACTGATAAGTTTATCAATATCCTCATCCTTCGGAGAAGTAAACGGATGATGACAAGATACAAATCTTTGTTCTTCTTCACTATATTCAAACGAAGGAAAATCAACTACCCAAAGATATGCTAAATCATTTTCATTATAAAGTTTTAAATCTCTACCAAGTTTACATCTAAGTGCTCCAAGTGCTTGTTTTACTTTTTTCTTTTCACCACATCCAAATAAAACTAAATCATTATCTTCAATTTTTAAATTCTTCTTTAAAGAAGATATCTCATCATCATTTAAAGCTTTAACAACACTACCAGTAACTTCTTCTCCAAACTTAAGATAAGCAAGTCCACCAAGACCATATTTTTTTACAAATAAACCTAGTTCATCAAGACTCTTTCTTGAATATTTACTAGCACTATCTTTTACTACTAAACAATTAACAATTTCTGAATTTTTAAAAAGTTCAAATGAAGAATTTCTAAAAATATCAGTCACATCAATAAGTTTCATATCAAACCTAAGATCAGGTTTATCACTACCATAATCATTTATGGCATCATCATATTTCATTCTAGCAAAAGGTGTTTTCATTTCTATACCTTTAACTTCTTTAAAAACAGATGAAATTAATTCTTCATTTATTGTCATAATATCATCTTCACTCACAAAACTAAGTTCCATATCAAGTTGAGTAAATTCAGGTTGTCTATCAGCACGCAAATCTTCATCTCTAAAACATTTAGCTATTTGATAATATCTTTCTATTCCTCCGACCATCAAAAGTTGTTTAAATATTTGAGGGGACTGAGGAAGAGCATAAAATTTACCTTTATTTATTCTAGAAGGCACTAAAAAGTCCCTAGCACCCTCCGGAGTAGATTTACATAAAACTGGTGTTTCTACTTCAATAAAATCTAATTTATCTAAATATTTTCTAATAGCAAGAATAAGTTTATTTCTTAAAATAAGATTATTTTTAATTTCATTTCTACGAATATCTAAATAACGATATTTAAGTCTTGTATCTTCTAAAGCAGTAGTATTATCATCAATAGCAAAAGGAATTTCTAAACTTTTATTAAGTAAAATAAGATTAGATACATCTATTTCCACATCTCCAGTTTTTAAATTACTATTCTTGCTTTCTCTTTCTATAACAACACCTTCGGCTTCAATAACATATTCACTCTTTAGTGACTCTGCTAAACTATAAAACTTATTATCAGGTCTTACTATAAGTTGTACTAATCCGCTTCTATCACGAAGATCAATAAAAACTATCCCTCCAAGATTACGTTTTTTTTGCACCCAACCATAAAGATGTACTTCTTCATTTAATTTTTCTTTTGTAACTTCAGTATTAAATACTGTTTTCATAAAAATACCTCCTCAAAATAAAAAACAGTTATCATCCAAAAGGGACGAATAACTGTTAATCCGCGGTACCACCCTAGTTATTATATTTCTATAATCACTCTTTATATATAACGGTATATACCGGCTTTTCTATAAATAACAAAAAGCACTCCTGGTGTCTTTCATATTAATTAACTTATTAGTTTTCACCAACCACTAACTCTCTAAAAAGCAACTAATACTACTCTTCCAATCAACGTTTATAAGCCTATTATAAAAGAAAAACTAGTTTCTGTCAATCGAAACAAAAATTAATTTTTTGTAACAATTTTCATACCTTCAAGCCTAAAACTTGCATTTCCTACTGTTACATAATAACCCCAATGCTCGCCTTTTTTATTTTTAACAAACGCAAAATAATCAGACCCAATATCTTCTATAAGAATAACATCAAATTTGAGCACTTCTTCAAGAAAAGATTTTAATACAATGTGATTTTTATCTGCTTTTATAATTTTTTTAAAATTTTCTTCTTTTAAGAGATAAGGACAATCCATTTCTTCTTCCTTATCATCATCAAACATCTTGAATTCAACATTAAAACTCATAAAAATACCTCCTTTCATATATATAATTCTCAAAAAGGAAGCATTTGACCTAAATTTTTTTAATTTTTTTCTTTTTCAAGTTCATCATTTTTTATTATATAAATATTATTTTCTTTGTAAAAACCATAAAAAACATTGCTTATATCTGTTTTTAAATTATTTAAAAGCCAATTAGTATCTTTATTTAAAAGTTTCAAATTATCATATTCTATTTTACCTTCCACAATCAAAGGAAGAGGAAAAGTAACTTTTTTACTATTTTCTTTTTTAAACACTGAAAGCTTACCACTTGTCTCTAAAATTGCATAATCTACCTCACTGATACTTTTAAAATTTTCTTCTCTAAGCTGAGTAAGTAAATCATCTAAATTATATCTTTGCTTTATCATTTCTTTTATTTGAAGTTTTCCATTATTTATAACAACAGAAGGTTTTCCATCGAACATTTCTCTAACACTTTTTTTATTAAGAGATAAAAGTGCCATAACTATTTGACAAATCACAAGTAATATAATCGGGATAATAGCCATAAAAATACTTGTTTTTGTATTATCAAGACTAATTGCTACAAGCTCTGCTATTAAAACAGATACAATAAGATCAATTATTCCAAGTTGTCCAACCTCTCTTTTACCCATTACTCTATATACAAAAACAATAAAAAAATAAAAGAAAAGAGTTCTAAATATAATAGTAAAGTATTCCATATCATCACCACTATTAGTATACACAAAAAAAAGAGAATTACTCTCTTACTTGTTCAAATGTTTAAGTTCCTCTACTACAAACACACCATTTTCTCTTATTAATACATCATCAAAATAAATATTTCCACCACCAAAGTCTTCTCTTTGGATTAAAACCATATCCCAGTGAATAGCACTTTTATTACCATTATAAGCATCTTTATAAGCAGCACCAGGAGTAAAATGAATACTACCTATTATTTTTTCATCAAATAATATATCA
Organism: uncultured Mycoplasma sp.; assembly: GCA_964455135.1. Taxonomy (GTDB): domain Bacteria; phylum Bacillota_I; class Bacilli_A; order RF39; family UBA660; genus UMGS1449. Next base: position 1,783 of record CAYVXN010000045.1, on the reverse strand, counting down.
CCCATTGGATATCTAATCATTGGATTAGTACCTATTGAAAACTCTCCAACAAATCTTGCGCCTTCATCAGTATCAAATATTTCATTCAAAGCTTTATCATCTTCATCACAAGTTGCATTTATTATTTTACCATCTTTAAATTCAAGTGTTACATGATTGTATACATTTCCTCTATAAGGACTTGGAGTATTATATCTAATAACACCATTTACACTTTCTTTAACCGGAGCAGTATAAACTTCCCCATCTGGAATATTAGCCTCTCCTGTACAAGGAATAACAGGAATATCTTTAATTGAAAAAGTAATATCTGTTCCCACTCCAGTTAAACGAACCTTATCTGTTTTTTCCATAAGCTTCTTTAATGGTTCTAAATCACTACTCATTTGATCATAATCATAACACATCGCAGAAAAAGAAAACTCACTAAATTCTTCTATTCCCATTTTTGCTTTAAAACTATCTACTTTAGATGGATAATTTAATAAAACCCATTTCTTTTCATTAACTCTAATATCACGATATTCTTTTAAAGCATCTCCTATTTTAACAGATATACTATCTGGAACTACTGAATCTATATAGTCCCCTTGGTTACAAAAAATTCTAATAAAACTATCAAATTTTTCTACTTCAAACTTTTCCATTTCCTTCAAAAGTTCTATTTTCTTATCACTAGTGTCTTTATTAATCATAGCCCTAAGACTCGGATCAAAAAAACTTACATCCACATTAGCGCCTCTTTCATTAATTAATTTAACAAGTTCTTTAACAAGAGGCATAGGTTCCATTGTTTCACAAGTTATTTTTACATTTTCCTCTTCTTTCACTTTAATAGAATGATTAACAATTGTCCTTGCCAAAATCTTTATTTTTTCTTCCATACTTTCACCTCAAAATACTTTTTCGCATACCATATACCAGAAAGGAGTTTATGCTATGCCTTATAATAATATTATACCTTCTTACTCTCAAAATATGTATTACTATAATACTTATCCTACAAACAACAGACAGTTATCCGGAGGAGTACGTCCTAGACCTCCAATGGGCGGAGGAAATAGACCTTTCGGTGGAGGATTTCTCTTGCCATTTGCTTTAGGATTCGTATCTTCACCACTAATATTCGGAGCAACTCGTCCAAGACCACCTTACTATGGACCTTATTATGGACCATATTATCCTTACTATTAAAGATTTATTTAAAAAGTAAATCTTTTACTTTGGCGACAGAAAGCACCTCACTATACTCTTGCACTTTAGATTTTAATAAAAGAGTTCTATAAACAACATCATTATATATCTTAATATTTTCTCTAAAAATATTAGAAATATTAGTTTTTATACCTTCAGTAAGTTTAGCACATTCTTTATTAAACAATTCATCAAATTTATCATTATCTTTAGAAAACAACCTAAATTCTTTTTTATATTCCAAAAACTGTTTATCAAACACCAATCTAATTTCATATATACGAGTAATCAAATCATTAAATTCTTTTATTCTTTCACTAGTCTCTTTTTTATCTAAAGTAACAATTAAATTCATTTCATCAAAAATATTTTTAACTTTTACTCTAATAGTATTATTAAAACCAAATAAATAATCTTTTACAGGATTTATATTACCAACATTACTCTTTTTAATACCAAGTTCAGTATAAATTTTTTCATCTAATTTATTAAATGATTCATTTATAAATTTTATATTCAAATCTGCGTATTTATCAATAACAACATATTCTTTTTCTTTTAAATAATTATAAGAAGTATTAATAATAAG
>CAYVXN010000044.1:5240-8299 GCA_964455135.1 uncultured Mycoplasma sp. | reverse complement strand
GATGTTTGTCTATTCTTTTTGTTTAGAAAATAAAAAGAACATAATCTAATTAATTTTGATATTATGTCCTATTACGTCTCCATATTCAACTTTTACTTCTACTCCTTTTTTTGACCAGTTTTCTATGTCTTTGTCTATTTTCACTGTATCTTTTTGAAACAATAGTATTATTGTTGAACCTCCGAATGAAAAATAGCCTCTTTCATCATATTTTTTGTATTTTGTTTCTGTTTTATTATGAATTTTTCCGATGTTTAGTGCTCCGACTTCTATTTGATAAACTTCTTTAAAGTTTTCTGTTTTTAGCAAGGATACTTCTCTTTGGTTTTCGGTGAAAACTTTGTAATTTTCGTAACTTATTGGGTTTACTGTATGAAGAAGTCCTTTTATTTTTTTGCTTGTTATAACTTCGTAATTGTCAAAGGCATGATATCTGTGGTAGTCGTCTACGCACAATCTAAAAACTATGCATATTCCATTTTGAAATTTATCATTTGGTTCTTCTTTAATTAGATTTTTTATTGAGTATTTTGAGTTTTTAACATTTATTGTTAATTTCTTATCTATTTTATAGATAGTTATTTTGGAATCACATGGAGATATTAACTGTTTTTTTGTTGATTTTTGATTTCTTTTTGACTTATTAACTTTTCTTGTGAAAAAATCATTAAATGATTTGTAATCTTTTTTTTCATAATTATTCATGTTAATATTGTTATTTTTTATGAACTTTTTGATGTATATTTTTGATAGTTTTGTATTTGTTAATTTTTCCATAGGTTTTGAAAAAATTGGTTTTGTTATTAGTTTCAATATTATTCTTCCAGGAATTGTTTTATATAAAAATATTAAAGATTTTCTATCTTTAATATTTTTTAATTCATCTGTTTTTCTTATGTAATATTTCATCTTGCTAAAAGGTACAATACTACTGAAAGTACCGCTCCCCCGAATACAAAGAAATATATTACTCCTGGAGTTGGTTTTTTTATTTTGAAATTTAACACATATAATATTGATATAAATAACATTGTGAGTGTATATATGATTGCAAATTCTGAGGTTGTTATGAAATGTTTTGCTATGTATACTACTGGAAATATTATAGCACTTGCTGTTACAGGAAGGCCACTGTAATATTTTACTGGTCCATCTTTTCCTTTTTCATCTGCGATTACATTAAAGTAACCTAGTCTTATTACTCCACCAAGGGTAAACATAGCAAAAATTACTACATTATACCACGATGTGTATCCTAAACCATAAAAAATTGTTATTGGTAGGAATACAAATGATACCATATCTGCTAGAGAATCTATTTGTATACCAAACGATTTTTCTTCATTCGATCTTTTGCATTTTCTTGCTACTTTTCCGTCAAAGGCATCACAAATTCCTGATATTACTAAGCAGATAAGGGCATAAGTTATTTTATGATTAAAAGCTAAGAACATTCCTATTGTAGCACTTATTACTCCTAGATATGTTATGAATACTGATTTACTGTAGTATCCAATTATCATTTTTTCTTCTTTTTGTTTTTTAAACATGTTTTCACTTCCTATAAAATTATGTTGCTGTTTTCATCAAATTTTACATCTAAATATTTTTTACTTGATAAATAATCACACATATGAACAAAAAATTCATACTTATTACTTGGCTTTGGCAAGTTTATGTCGCTGTAATTATTTGTGTTCCACTGTCCCATATGGGATGATATTGTTTGGCAAATTAAATCTATTTCTTTGTCACTTAGCGTTGTTTTGTTTTTATTTTCTTTAATAAATTGTGCTGCTAGTAAAGGATGATCAAATCTGGTGTATTTTTCTTTAGGATTGCCTAGTTTTTGACAGTCGTGAAACAAAATTGCTATTAACAACAAATCTTTTTCATTTTCAGTAAACTTTTTATTTAAGTATTCTAAATCTAGAATATCTTTTGCTATTTTTAGTGCTACTTTTGTATGTCTTACTAAACCTTTTTCTCCACTAGAAAAACTTGGATGATACTTTCCTGTAGATGAAGCTGGTACTTCAAAAAAGTAGTCTGGTACTTGTTCTAATAGGTTTTCTGCACTTTTTCGATAATTTTCATTTTTTATATATTCTAGTTCATTTTTGAACATTTCTTTTTTATTCATACTGCACCTCTTTTTTAATTTTATCATAAATGTTGTACATTTTAAATATTTTCATTGCAAAAACAATTAAAACTTAAATTTTATAAAAACAGAAATCATTTTTAATTTGAATGATTTCTGTTTAATTTTAACTCACTATTTGTATTCTATGTTTCTTTATTATTTTTCTATGTGGATTTCCCAAATTTTTCTGATTATTTTTAAAGATAATGTTGATAGAGCGAATCCTATAACTGGTATTAGTGATGATAGCCAAATACTTGTTATGTTTTTAACCATATAAGAATAGAATAACACTACTATGTAGGTTAAAATCATTATGCAGATTCTACGAGTTAAACTTGTTTCCCATGCTTTATCTTTTTCTACTCTTTTATTACGTTCTTTTATATTTTGTATTTCTTTTTCAATTTGGTTTTCTTCCATTTTACTACTCCTTTTAATTTTAACTTTATTTTGTTTTATTAATTAACTTTTCTATTTTATCTGTGTAAGTAAATCTATAATGTCCTGTTACTTTCATTTCTGTTGTTTCTAATCTATCTTCTTCTTTTTGTTTTTGAGTTTTATCTCTATTTTGAATTAGGTATGGAACTCCATTTATGTTATATTTATCTGAAATCATGGCGATATGAGCAGAATTATCAAATGTTACTATGTCTCCAGGCATAAATTCTCCAATGGCGTAGATATCAGTATTTAAGCTTTCTGCATATCTTTGAAAAAATACTTCTTGATTTATTACTCTTCTAAAATCTATGTTTTGATCTACTATCTCTATATTATAATTTCCTTTTTTGTAGGTTTCTTCTATGTCTTTATCCATCATTTTTTTTAGATCGTATCCTGCTGTTTGAAGGGCATACCAAATTACATCTGTACATACTCCTTCTTTTTCTACTTCTGGATATCCTCC
>CAYVXN010000044.1:3203-5140 GCA_964455135.1 uncultured Mycoplasma sp. | reverse complement strand
AAATCCAAATTCTTAGCTGCTTTTTTCATTTCTTCTTCTATTTTTTCTATACTTTCTATATTTATTATATCAGTTTTTTGTTCTTTTTCAATTTTTTCTAGTTCTTTTTCATCTTCATTTGATATTACTTCTCCAATTTCTTTGATTATTGTTTTTGGAATAATATTATTTTCTTTGTTATATTCCTCTTGTATTTTTCTTCTTCTTGATGTTTCTTCTATTGCTTTTTTCATACTGTCAGTTATATTATCTGCATACATTATTACGTGGCCATTTGCGTTTCTTGCACATCGCCCTATTGTTTGGATTAGACTTCTTTCGCTTCTTAAGAAACCTTCTTTGTCAGCATCTAGTATTGCTATTAAGCTTACTTCTGGGATGTCTAAACCTTCTCTTAAAAGGTTTATTCCTACGATACAATCATATTTTCCTAATCTTAGATCTCTTATTATTTTTAATCTTTCTAAAGTTTTTATTTCTGAATGAAGATAGGCAACTTTTATGTCTAGTTCTTTTAGATATTTTGTTAATTCTTCGCTCATTCTGATGGTTAAGGTTGTTATTAGCACGCGTTCATTTTTTTCTCTTCTTGTTTTTATTTCTCCGATTAAATTGTCTATTTGTCCTTCTGTTTTTCTTATTTCTATGGTTGGGTCTAAAAGTCCAGTTGGCCTTATTATTTGATCTACTTTATTTTCGGCCTTTTCAAGTTCATAATCTCCAGGAGTTGCTGAAACGTAGATTACTTGATTTATTTTCTTTTCAAATTCTTCAAATTTTAATGGTCTATTATCTAAAGCACTTGGAAGACGAAATCCGTAGTCTACAAGGGTTGTTTTTCTTGCTCTATCACCATTATACATTGCTCTTACTTGAGGAAGGGTTACATGTGATTCGTCTATTACTAGCAAATAATCTTTTTTAAAAAAGTCCATTAAAGTAGTTGGGGTTTCTCCTTCTTTTCTGCCACTTAAGTGCCTAGAATAATTTTCAACTCCTGAGCAAAATCCTGTTTCTGTTAGCATTTCTATGTCGTAGTTTGTTCTTTGTTCTAGTCTTTGAGCTTCTAAAAGTTTATTATTTTCTTTTAACTCTTTTAATCTTTCTTCTAGTTCTTCTTTTATCCTTTTGATAGCTTCTTTCAGTTTTTCCTCACTTGTAACGAAATGACTAGCCGGAAATATGGTTACGTTTTTTATTACTTTTTGTACTTTTCCTGTTATTACTTCTATTTCGCTTATTTTATCTATTTCATCTCCAAAAAATTCAACTCTGATACCATTTTTATTTTCATAAGTAGGTATTATTTCTATGATGTCTCCACGAACTCTAAAGGTTCCACGTTTAAAATCGTGATCATTTCTGTCGTAGAGCATATCTATCAGTTTTTTTATCATTTTATTTCTTTCTATTTGTTCTCCGGTACTTAAAGTTAATGTGTTATTTTTATATTCTTCTACTTCTCCAATTCCATATATACAGGAAACTGACGCTACTACAATGCAATCATCTCTTGATAGTAAAGCACTTGTTGCGGCATGTCTTAACTGATCTATTTCATCATTTATTGAGGAGTCTTTTTCTATGTATGTGTCTGTTCCTGGTATGTATGCTTCTGGTTGATAGTAATCATAGTAAGAGACAAAATACTCTACTCTGTTTTCTGGAAAAAGTTCTTTTAATTCTGCGTAAAGTTGTCCTGCTAGAGTTTTGTTGTGTGCTAAAACTAGAGTTTGTTTTCCTGAATTTTTAATAACGTTTGCTATGGTAAATGTTTTTCCTGTTCCTGTTGCACCGAGTAGGACTTGATGTTTTTTTCCTTCTTTTATGCCATTTACAAGACTTTCTATTGCTTGTGGTTGATCTCCGCTTGGACTGTATTTTGATTCTAATTTGAACATAATAATTCCTCCTTTTTTAATTTTGGTTATTATTAT
>CAYVXN010000044.1:0-3103 GCA_964455135.1 uncultured Mycoplasma sp. | reverse complement strand
TCTAATCTTTCTAAATTTCTTTTTACATTTGGAACATAAACGTTTACTAAATAGAAATTTTGATATTCTAGGGTTATTGTTCTTCCTTCTTTATCAAATATTTCATTCTCTATTCCATATTTTATTTTTAATGGCTTTTCTTTGGTGTATATTAACACTCCTGAATAGCCTTTTCTTTCTGCACAATTTAGGATTTCATAATATCCCTCTGGGTGAAAATCGTATTGTTCTTTGTTAGCTTTTACTTCTTGCAGGCAAAAAATATCTGCATCTTCTTCATCAAAAAATTCTTTAAATCCTTTTTTTAAACAGGCTCTGTAACCTGCGACATTCCATGATATTAGTTTCATTTTTTACTCCTTTAATTACTTGTTAACAAAAAAATGTTAATAAGTTTTTTTAGCGCTTTTATTATAACATGAATATACTTTATTAACAATTTTTTGTTATTTACTTAATTTTAATATTTTAAATAATTTGTGTTTTAAAAGTTAATTATTTACTGGATGATGAATTTCTTTAGTTTTATCAGTGATAGCTTCGAAGCTATAGCCATGTTTTAGTCCATATTTTATTATTTTTTCTACTGCGTTTACACTGTAGTTATATATGTCATGTTGGAGAACAATGCTTGCGCCTCTTTTATTTAAATTGTTAATTATGTTTGTTGCTATTTTGTTAGTGCTTTTTGTTTCTCCAGCGTCTCCTCCATAAACATTCCAATCATAATATAGAAAACCTCTTTTTTCTACTTCTTTTGTAAGCTTTGTCATTATTCCTTTTTGATAATTTTTACTAATAGTGTTTGAACTTCCTCCTGGGAATCTTATTATTGCTTGTTTTTCTCCTGTTAAGGAGAAAACTTTGTTTTCTATTTTATATAAATCTGTGAAATATGATTTTTCACTTTTATAAATTGCATAGTTATGACTCCATGTATGAAGTCCAATTGTGTGGCCTTCTTTATGGGCTCTTTTTATGACTTCTGGATAGTCTTTTACTTTATTTGTTACAAAAAATGTTGCTTTTACGTCATATTTTTTTAAAACATCGAGAAGTTTGTTGGTGTATTTACTTGGTCCATCATCAAAAGTTAGGTAAATTGTTTTTTTATTTTGATTAATTAGATTTATATTTTTGGTTACTTTTACTGTTCTTACTTCTGATGCTTTATTTCCGGATTTATCTGTTACTTCGTAATTTATTTTGTAAGTTCCTACTTTTTTGGTATTTACTTTTCCGGTAATTTTTATGTTTTTTGTTAAGTCGCCATCGCAAGTGTCTTCTGCTGTCGCACCTTTTTCTTGATATGTGCTATTAAGTTTTATATATTCTGTTTTTTCTCCTTTTAGAGATATTTTTGGTTTTACATCATCTTTTATGATGGCTTTTTTGGTTATGGTTGATGTATTTCCAGAATTATCTTTGACAGAGTATGTAACGCTTTTTCCAGTTATTTGTGTTTTTATTTTATCTGTTATATCTCCATCGTAATTGTCTACTACTCTAATGACTGTATTTAATGGTTTTCCGTTTGGACAAATTTTTAGTGTTTTAGTGGAAATTGTTATTTTTGGTTTTGTTTTGTCTACTACTTTTATGGTTTTTTTTGCTACTTTTTCTTTATTTTTATAGGTTGCTTGGTAAGTTATTGTATATGTTCCTAGTTTTTTCGAATTAACTTTTCCTTCTTTGATGAAGGTTAAATTTTTACACTTAAATTTTGTTCCGTAGCAAATTATTGGATTTTTTTCTTGATAATTTGTACCTACTTCTATAATTTCATTATCTATATTTTTTATTCTGAAATCTTTTTTGATGAATAGTTGATATCCAGTAAAGATTGTTGTTATAAATAATATTATTAGAATTATTAAAATTAGTGTTTTCTTTTGTGTTTTTATCGTTTTTTTTATTTTTTCTTTCATATTACGCCCCACTTCCTAGTAATTATTTTAACACAATTTCTTTAATATATGTTGTGTGTAAAAAAATAGCTATTAGAAATTTCTAATAACTATTCTTCTATTATTCCGTAGTCTCCATGTTTTCTTCTGTATACTACGGCCATTTTATCTGTTTCAATATTTTTGAACATGTAGAAATCGTGATTAATTAATTCCATTTGTAAGATTGCTTCTTCTTCGTCCATTGGTTTTAATTCTACTTGTTTTCTTTTTACTATTTTATTATGGTTTTCTTCTTCTGTTTCAAAATCTAAGATTAAATCTATTTTACCTTTATTTCTTTTGTTAGATAGTCTTGCCTTATTTTTTATTATTTGTCTTTCAAGTTTGTCAATTGATGTGTCAATAACTGCATAAAAGTCTTGTCCTTCTTCTTCAACTCTTAATGTGTAATTTTTAAGAGGAATAGTTACTTCAATTTTTTGTTTTGGTCCATATACTTTAAAAAGTATAGTTCCTGTTATTTCTTCACTATTTTCGATGTACTTATTTAATTTTTGAATTTTTTCTTCAGCATAAGTTTTCATAGCTTCAGTTATGTTGGTTTTTTCACCACGAATATTTAATTTCATATTATCATCCTCCTAAGTTTATTTTAGCATATTTCAGTGAAAAATAAAACCATAATTTCTGATTATTGGAAATAACTGGAACTACTTTATCATTATATGTTTTTAGTTTTTATTGAAGAAAATTAGTATTTATGTTATAATTAGTCCACGGGGACGATAGGGTTCGACAAAAGTGTAATGGTTTGAATTGCAGGTAGGTGGCAACCTTAAATGCACATTTAAATATAACTGGAAACAGACAATTACAATTCGCATAGTTTATTAACGGCGAGCTCTTCTATATTCTTTGCTTACGAGAATATTTTAGGGTAATATAAAGTAAGCTATATTATTATGGTTCCTATACATGATAATGAATTTTTATAGGATTGTTATCTATTTTGTTGTCAGTTACTAGGTAGATAATGAAATTTTTTAACTGACTAAACCTGTAGAAGTTTAAATTAATTTGCTTTTGGACAGGAGTTCAATTCTCCTCGTCTCCACCAAGCCGATTTAGTTTAGTGGTAAAACAGATGCATGGTAAGCATCAGAGAACAGTTCAATTCTGTTAATCGGCACCAT